>CADBMY010000295.1 GCA_902795905.1 uncultured Erysipelotrichaceae bacterium | reverse complement strand
GAAGAGCTGATCGGCAGAGGTGTAAACTTCTCGGTAAGTCACAATGACTTCATGATCGGTTCCGACGATATCAAAGTTAAAGGCACTACACATGACGGTAAGGAGATCACTGTCATGGAACACGGTGATTTTGTAATATAGGAGGTTAATATGGCAATTTCAGAACAGGAATATCTTGTAAGCGGTGTACCCAGTGTAGATATGCTGAAACCGAAGATCAAACATTGGCGTGAACAGGAGAAGATCCTGGATCAGTGGCTTGTCAGACGTTTTGAGACAGTCCTGCCCACAGTGATGAAACAGTCGGGTATTGACTGCTGGGTCGTATGTAATAACGAATATAACGAAGATCCCGTCTACTGGACGCTGACCCCGGTATCACAGATCACAGCCAGAAGACTGACGATCCTGGTTTTCCATCAGCGTGAGGACGGAACTGTTGACCGCTACTGTCTGACACATCCGATTCCCGTGATCACGGATTTCTTTAAGCAGAAGTGGACAAATCCGAAGGGGCAGAACTGGAATACCGAAAGGATCTACGGGGCCGACAGGTATCCGGTGCCGGAGACACAGATGGAGTGCCTTGCCCGTGTGCTGAAAGAGCTGAATCCGAAGTGCATCGGTCTTGATATCTCTGATACATTTGCGTACGCGGACGGGCTTTCTCACTCCCTGTACAGAAAGATCGAAGCAGTCCTGGATGACGAGCAGAAGGCCAAGATCGTCTCCGCAGAGAATGTCGCTGTAGGCTGGCTGGAGACACGCTGTGAAGAGGAGATGGCTGCGTACAATGACATTATCCAGATCGCACATACGATGATCGCTGAGGCATACTCCAACAAGGTCATTCATCCCGGTGTAACCACTGCCGATGATGTCAAATACTGGATGATGGAGAAGACGGTTGAACTTGGCTTTACGCCCTGGTTTGATTATGAAGTTTCGATCACCCGTTACGGAAATGAACATCTTGACGGTGATGCAGTGATCCTGCCCGGTGATATGCTTCACTGTGATGTAGGCTTCCGTTATCTGAATCTCTGCACGGATACACAGGAGTTATGTTATATCCTGAAGGCAGATGAGACCGATGCACCGGAAGATCTGAAGGCAGCCATGGCTGTTACCAACAGACTGCAGGATATTACAAAAGATGAGTTTATCGAAGGCAGAACCGGCAACGAGATCCTCGCGGCTGCTCTGGCTAAGGCAAAAGAAGAGGGTATTGAACCCTGTATCTATACACATCCGCTTGGTTTCCACGGTCATGCGGCAGGTCCGACGATCGGTCTGTGGGATAAGCAGGGCGGTGTACCCGGCAGCGGTGATTATCCTCTGCACAACAATACAGCTTACTCTCTGGAACTGAATTCAAAATCCTACGTAGAGAGTTTCGGTGCCAAACTGCAGATGTCCATGGAATCGGATATTCTGTTCAGAGACGGCAAAGTATACTATCTGGCAGGACGGCAGACAGCGTTCCACCTTGTGAAATAACAGGTACTCATCTGTCTCTGTACAGAAGAAATATGGTACTATAAAAAGAGAGAAATACTGTATTAGAAAGGGCAGATCATATGGAAGGTTTCGATCTTAGCAGACCCCAGAATTACTGGTTTAATGAGATCAGTAAGATACCTCATCCCTCCCGCCATGAGAAACAGCTCAGTGATTTTATCGTTGAATTTGCGAAAGAACGCGGACTCTCATGGAAACAGGACCATGTATGGAATGTGATCGTAGAAAAGCCGGCATCTCCGGGTTATGAAGATGCGGCACCGCTGATCCTGCAGGCGCATATTGATATGGTGCCGGCAAAGACAGATGACTCCGATCATAACTTTGAAACGGATCCTCTGAAACTGTATGTTGACGAGGAAGGATGGCTGCATGCCACGGGTACTACCCTGGGCAGTGATGACGGCCATGGCGTAGCATATATGCTGGCAGTTCTGGACGATGATGAACTTCCGCATCCGCCTCTGCAGTGCTTCTTTACGACCATGGAAGAGATCGGTCTTCTTGGTTCGATGGAACTGAAGCCTGAGGATGTCAAGGCTGACAGAATGATCAATCTTGACGGCGGCGGTGAGACTTCCACAGGCATCAGTGCAGCCGGCGGCTGTACGGTATTCATTGAGCAGGATATCAAGTGGTCGGCAAGCGGCGGCAAGACTTACAGACTGGATATCGGCGGTCTTTCCGGTGGACACTCCGGCGGCCAGATCCATCTGGAGAAAGGCAATGCGATCGTGATCGCCGCAAGAGTGCTCAAGGAAGCCATGGCGAAAGGTCTTGACTTCGGCCTTGTATCCCTGAAGGGCGGCGAAAAGGATAATGCGATACCCAGACTGGCATCGGTAGTATTTAACTCGCTGTCGGATCCTGAGGATATCAGGAAATGGTTCGCGGAAAGTGAACAGCATATCCGTACGGAACTCGAATTCAGTGATCCCGGTCTGACGGTCACGGTAGAAAGTGTAAACAGAAGTGATAAGGTCATCACGGACGGCCGGAAGATCATTGATTACATCTATCTGATGCCCAATGGTTTCCAGCATAAGTCAATGGCGATCGAAGGACTGACCGTAACTTCTCTGAATCTGGGTGTAGCGGGTACGGATAATTCACAGGTATGGCTTGATATTCTGATCCGCAGTGCCATGGATCATGCGGCGGAAGATCTCAAGGACAGACTGGACACACTTGCAGATGTGATGGGACTGCGTCATGTTCTTGCGGGCAGATATTCCGGATGGAATTATGAACCCGTTTCCGCGATGCGCGAACTTCTGCGCAGTGTTGTCGCTGCCCATGGCGGAACACTGGTTGAGCATGCCGGTCACGGCGGCAATGAGTGCGGTGTCTTCAAGGCCCTGAACCCCAAGCTGGATATTATTACATTCGGTCCCAAGGGTTCCGGTGCCCACACACCTGCAGAAAAACTGGATCTTTCTTCCTTTGAGCGTTCTTACCAGATGCTGAAGGAAATGATAAGTGCATG
Organism: uncultured Erysipelotrichaceae bacterium; assembly: GCA_902795905.1. GTDB lineage: Bacteria > Bacillota_I > Bacilli_A > Erysipelotrichales > Erysipelotrichaceae > Bulleidia. The sequence continues at coordinate 407 of CADBMY010000295.1, read as the reverse complement.
TCACTAGGAGGATAATATGGCAAAAGGTTTGGTAGTGATTCTGAGCGGCGCAAGCTCTGTAGGAAAAGGCGCAATCAGAGAGATGCTTCTGGCAGATCCTGATATGAATCTGTTCTATTCGATTTCTGAGACGACACGTCCGAGAAAAGAAGGCGAAGTAGACGGTAAGGATTATTACTTTGTATCTCACAAGGATTTTGCAAATTCGGTAAAGAACAGAGAACTGCTTGAGTATACGGAATTCAACGGATACTACTACGGCACACCGAAGGCACAGGTCGAGTTTTTGACAAACAAAGGCAAGAACGTACTGATCGAAGTGGAAGCACAGGGTGTCGGTCCGATCAAACTGAATATTCCTGACAGTCTGGCATTCTTCGTTATGCCTTCAAGCTTTGAAGAACTGG
>CADBMY010000294.1 GCA_902795905.1 uncultured Erysipelotrichaceae bacterium | reverse complement strand
TCCCGGCAGATACGGAACACCTGCATCTCTTCCCTGCAGACGGATCATGTCCTTTGCCGCATTCGGGAACGGTACGAGATCCATCGACAGACGTACAGGATTCAGTTTGAACTGTGCTTCCAGAGACCCCTTCAGATCTCCTGCCACGTACTTCTCGTATACAGCACCGATCAGTTCAGGCATGAAGTTTCCGGCTGTGCAGACACCGCCTGCAGCCCCGACACAGAGGCTGGCATACAGCAGTGTATCCTTACCGCCGAAGACCTTGAAGTCAATGTCACGGGTCCTGCGGATGCATTCCTCTGTCAGTGTGATATCACCGGAGGTATCCTTCATACCGACGATATTCGGTACTTCGTGCGCAAGCTTGTCTACGAAATCCGCCGTCAGGCCATAGCCTACACGTCCGGGATTGTTGTAGATCAGCATCGGTGTCTCCGGGATGGCTTCCGCGATCGTCTTGAAATGATTGAACAGTTCACGTGTGCTCGGCTTCAGAAACATCGGCTGCAGAACAGATATCGCATTAGCTCCTTTGGCAACCGCCATTTTCGCCAGTCTGATGCACTTGTTTGTGTTAATGGCACCGATACCGAAGTATACCGGCACCCTGTTCCTGGTCTGATCGATGATGATCTCAAGCGTACGTTCCATCTCGTCTTCTTCAGCCTGGAAGAATTCGCCGTTGGAACCGAAAGCCAGAATACCGTGCATACCGTGTGTGATGACATACTCGGTCTGTGCGCGCATGGCCGCTTCATCTACTTTTTCGTTTTCATCGATCGGTGTGACGATCGGAACGATCACACCCTTCATAAAGTCAATATTCATGGTTATGCTCTTTCGTAACGCGGGTATTACGATTACCGGCCGAGTTTGATGCCTGTCAGTTTTTCGTAGTACAGTTCAATTGCGCTGTGATCGAAGGAACCTGCTTCATTGTTATGCAGCCACTGCAGTACTTCCTGTACAGCTGCTGTCATCGGAACCGGTGCACCGACACTGTGCGCAGCGTCAAGCGCATTGTTCAGATCCTTGATATGCAGATCGATACGGAAACCGGGCTTTGTGTTGCCTTCCAGCATCATCGGCACCTTGGCATCCATAACTGTGGAACCGGCAAGACCGCCTCTGATTGCCTTGTATACAACTTCGGGATCAACGCCTGCCATCTGTGCCATTGTGAAGGCCTCTGCACAAGCCTGGATATTACATGCGACAACGATCTGGTTAGCCAGCTTTGTTGTATTTCCGGCACCGACATCACCGCATCTGACAACGGAAGCACCCATGACATCCAGCATCGGCTTAGCTTCGTCAAACAGTTCCTGAGGACCGCCGACCATGAAGCTCAGCGTACCGTCTACTGCCTTAGGCTCACCGCCGGAAACAGGCGCATCCAGCATCGGGATATTTCTCTTGGCGAGTTCTGCTGCGATCTCCTTGGAAGCCATCGGGTTGATGGAAGAACAGTCGATAAAGCAGGAACCTTCCTTCATATCATCAGCGATACCCTGCTCACCGAACAGTACATCCTTGACCTGCGGACTGTTCGGAACCATCGTAACGATGACATCACAGATCTGTGCCAGTTCCTTGTTGGAGGATGCCGCATAACCGCCTGCCTCGACGATCGCTGCCATATTCTCTTCTTTTCTGTCATAGACATGTACCTCATATCCTGCTTTCACAAGATTGATAGCCATAGGTCTGCCCATAACACCAAGTCCGATAAATCCAATCTTCTTGTCTTTAAAGCTCATTTTAGTCTCCTTCTTTCTGTTTATGTTTATCTCACAAGAGCCGGTTTCTTATTGTCGAATGTCCAGCCCGGGATCAGATACTGCATGCCGACAGCGTCATTTCTTGCGCCTTTGCCGTAGCACTTATCCATGTACAGCTGATGCGCCTTCATGATCTGTTCTCTGTCTGCCTCAATGCCAAGACCCGGTTTCTTCGGCAGGTCGATACAGCCGCCGACAAACTGCAGAGGTTCCTTTGTCAGTCTCTCTCTTCCTTCCTGCCAGATCCAGTGTGTATCGATACCGTTCATCTTGCCCGGGATCGCTGCCGCACACTGTACGACCATGGCCAGGGAGATATCGAAGTGGTTGTTGGAGTGACAGCCCCACATCAGACCGAAGTCATTGCACAGCTGTCCGACTCTTACACTGCCT
>CADBMY010000293.1 GCA_902795905.1 uncultured Erysipelotrichaceae bacterium | reverse complement strand
CCAAGGATCACATCGATGATCAGTACGGCACGGAACGCTTCCAGCACGCGGCGGTATCTGCCGGCACCGAGATTCTGACTGATGATCGAGGCTGCCCCTTCCTGGTACCCGTTCTGCGGATTTGTCGTGATCCCGCCGAGGTTATTCGATACACCCATGGCTCCGACCATCGTATCTCCGTACAGTGTGCACATCGAGTTGACAATGGTCTTACCAAACGAGAACAGGGCCTTCTCGGTAATGACCGGCCAGGAACGTTCGATCATCGGTGAAACAACTCTTCTTTCAGCAGTAACAGCCCTGAGTGAGAAGCTGAAGGCACCTTCTTCCAGGAAACTGTATTTCAGGGCAAATGCGAACAGGAATACCTGTGAGAGAAGACTTGCCAGTCCGATCATGACCAGATCCCCGTTCAGAAGATACACAAAGATGGCTGTCAGACTCAGCTTGACCGCAATCACACCGAGGTTCAGACGGAAGATCCTTGCGGCATTTCCCCGTGCCCGTTCAACAGCGATATAGACGTTGTTCAGGAAGGTGATCACCATCGTAAACAGCTGGACAACGAAGTACTGTGACCCCACGGCGATCAATGTCTCCGGTGTCCCTGCCAGCTTCAGAAACTGGGATGTAAACGGCAGGATCATCACCAGCATGATCATGCCGACCGCAAAACTCAGTGCATACAGGCTGGATACACGCTTGTGCACCATGTCTGTATTTCCCTCACCGAAAGCCCGGGAGATCTGGATGCCGGCACCGACCGCAAGACCGCCGCCGACCGCGGACAAAAGATGATTAAGCTGGGAAAGATAGGCAACCGCAGATACCGACTCCTTACCGATATGTGCAGCCATCATCGTATCAAGAATAGAAAAGATCTGCTGAAGTCCCTGATACAGCGCCAGCGGTGTACCGATCATCAGAACAACTTTCCACATCGTGTCATTCAGACTTCTCTGCAGATATTTCTCATCACGTTTCGATAATACTGCCTTCATTACGATTGAGTACATTACTACGTACAGATACAAATTTCCATTGATGCAAACAACGTATTTATGGAGAAAAACAATAATATTTCTTCTTTTATCACGCGGTAACTTTTCCTGTATGATTAAGACAGATATAAGTGAGGTAGAGATGACTGCGCCGGTTAATATTTATCTGTTATCCAGAATTCCTGATGAAGAATCCTTCCGTATTGCGGAAGATCATTTATGCCGTAAGGAAGAACGTTCCCGCACCCAGTTTCATGAGATGGAATCCCTCCGGAGGCTGGTCGGCAGTCTTGATGATGAAGGCCTGGATATCAATGATTTTGATGGTTTTTACTATGGGTATCACATTCCCCGGATCGGCAAGGAATTCGATCTGCTGAAGATCTCAGATAATATCTGTGTAAATATCGAACTGAAATCTCAGGAAGTATCGGAAGAACAGATCCTGCACCAGCTGTTAAAGAACAGGTATTATCTTTCCCACCTCGGCAGAAGACTCTTTCTTTACACTGCTGTTACCAACACCATGGATTGTTACAGACTCAGTGTCAGCGGTGAACTGATCAAATCAGATATCAGGGATATTGCGTCTTCTCTGCGTGCTTTCCGGCAGAAGTCTGTCAGTCCCATTGATGAATTGTTCCAGGCTTCGGAATACCTCGTATCCCCGATCGAAACACCGGAGAAATTCATTCAGGGAGAATACTTCCTGACCCAGGCTCAGGAACAGGTCAAAAAAGAACTGATGACAGGCATCGAACAGGCTGCAGGTGCTTCTTTTTACCTGATCTACGGCAGAGCCGGTACCGGCAAGACACTGATGATCTACGATATCGCAAGAACACTTGCCAAAAACGGCAAAGTGCTGATGATCCACTGCGGACCTTTATACAAAGAACTGCAGATGATCAGTGCTGCTCTGAATAACCTGGATATCATCGCTGATGAAGAACTGGATAACCGTTATCTGGATAATAATTCGTCAGGCTTCGTGCTGATCGATGAAGCTCAGCGTCTGACTCCGGATACCCTGCAGATGATCACCGAACATGTCAGAAAGAACGGGCAGACATGTATCTTCTGCACCGATCACGAACAGATCCTGACGGTTACGGAAATGGAGAATAATATCCCCGGAAGGATCAGAGATCTGGGTCTGGCCGGAGAATACCAGTTATCCGAAAAGCTCAGAATGAACAAGGAACTGTTCTCCTTCCTGCTGTGCATGAAGAATCCTGCCCACAAGGAGGAACAGCGCTATACCTACAGCAATGTAGAAGTGGTGTATGCCGATACGACTGCCGAAGCACAGATCATGCTGGGGTATTACAAAAACAAAGGATATACCTTTATCAACTATGCAGGTACGTTCAGTGATCTGAACCCCTTTGCGGAATATGAAGAAGACTTTGATATTCTTCATATCATCGGAAGAGAATTCGACAAAGTTGTTATCCTGATGGATCAGACCTTTTACTACAACGAAGAAGGAAGACTTCAGGGTATTCCCTGTCCTGACCCGGAGTATATGTATCCCAATCTCTTTTACCAGGGTATCACCAGAGTACGCGAAAAACTGACGGTGATCATCCTGCGGGCACCTCAGCTGTTTAAAACGATCAACGGCATACTGAAAAGAGACTGAGGAAAGATGATCTCAGTCTCTGCATGTATTCCCGCTTACTCATAACTGTATTATCTGTCAATGTGAGTTCCCTTTCCCGCGCTGATGATGGCAGTGCGGTGCTTTGGTGTGTCTCACATGATTGGAAGTCATCTGGCTGATTCAGCTCTGTAAATATGCTTGAACTTCCCGCTTACCGGATTTGCCTGCGGCAGCTGATCGGATAGAACAATTTCCAGATCTTCAACACCTTTACTTCTGAAGAAAGCCAGCAGTTCCTGCCTTGCTTCTGCAACCATGATAGTAGTATTCTTTCACTACATATCTCCTTTTGCGGTTGAAACGATTATGTGCATAAGTTGCGGCCGAGTATTCATCTTGATTTTGACCGAGTATT
>CADBMY010000292.1 GCA_902795905.1 uncultured Erysipelotrichaceae bacterium | reverse complement strand
GATGACTATGCGGTAACCATCGCCCAGGGATTTACGGAACTGAGCAAACTGGATCCCCCGTATCTGATCCACTGTACGGAAGGCAAGGACCGCACCGGTTTTGTATGCATGCTGGCGGAGGCGCTGGCCGGAGCTTCGTATCAGGAGATCGCGGATGACTACATGCTTACATACGATAACTATTACAGGATCACGGAGGAAAGCGAACCGGAGAAGTATAAAACGATCCTGGAGAAGAATCTGGATGCGATGATCCGTTCTGTCATTAATGATGATACAGTAGATATCAAGACAGCAGATCTTTCTGTCTATGCGGAAAAATACCTGCAGAAGGCAGGTATGAGCAGCGAAGAGATCGAAGCTTTCCGCAGACGTATAACAGAATAGAATACAGGTAAGGAGATATCATGGCAATTGATCAGAAAGAGAAACAGCGTAAGCTTTCAGCCGCCGAAACAAGGCGTCTGCAGAGGTTTGAACAGATCAGTGAGGAACTGACTGCCAAAGGATATAAAAAGACCGAACTGACCGTAGGAATCGTCAAAGCCAATGTGTTTGCGATCCTGCTGGCACTGCCGGTATGTGCGCTTGGTATTTATCTGTTTGTCAAGATGAATCCCGGTGTTCTGCCGGCTGCGATCGGCATGGACAGTATCCTCATGATCATTGCTTATCTGGTGCTGATTCCCGTGCATGAGCTGATCCACGGCATTACCTGGAGCTTCTTTGCAAAGAACGGGATGAAAGACATCGAGTTTGGCTTTATGAAGGAGTATCTGACCCCGTACTGTACATGCGCAGCACCACTGACAAAGTACGGACATATGACCGGAACGGTCATGCCTCTGATCATTCTCGGCATCCTGCCGCTTGTGATATCGTGGATGACCGGGTCTGCCTTATTGCTGTGGATCGGGCTGCTGATGACAGTCAGCGCCGGCGGTGATATTCTGATCATCCTTCTGCTGCTGAAGCACAAGTCTGCATCTGTGGAACAATTGGTATACGATCATCCTACACAGGCAGGAAGTGTCGTATTTGAAAGATGATCCCGGGAATCATCCGATCTTCATCGACATGTTTTTCAGTAACTGATCCGGATCGTGTATTTTCTGGAACTCAACCAGATACCCATCCGGGTCTTTGATGAAGAACGAGAATACCGGAAAGCTCGGATGTTTCTGCGGTGCTTTGTATACATCACAGGTATCTTTCAGCTTTTCATATGTATTCAGGACGTCTTCGGAAGACTCAAGATTCAGTGAAAGACATACACCCTGCGGGCCTGAGAGAGGTGCTCTGCCGTCGGCGTACTGACAGAATCCCCAGTATCCGTAGCCTGTATCAAAGATATACAGATTATCTCCCTGTTTCTGGGCGACGGGAAGCTTCAGAATGTCATGATAGAAAGCATACGTCCTGCGTATATCACTGCAGGGAAGAAAGACAACACTGCTGGTTATGATCATATTCCCGACCTCACTGTATCTGTATTATAACAGCCGATATGCACTGGATTCGAAGGGAAAGTATGATATATTGAAATCGTAGGGATATCCCTGTACGGAGGTATGCAATGAGATTATATGCAAGAACTGTATCGGCAATCCTGAGTGCTGCTGTACTGGTGCTGACGGGATGTGCAAAATCTGATGTAAAAACGGTCGAAGATCTGGTTGAAAACAAACCGGAGGCAGGTGCTGCAGCGAGTGAGGCGCCGGCACACACACCGGAAGCCAGTGCTTCTGCGGAAGAGGAAGATCCTGTTATCACCATGCTTTATACCATTAAGCGTGTAGGACATGAGCAGGTCGGCTATTTTGACGTACCGTCTTCATTCGAAGATCTTTCCGAACTCGATGATCCGAGCGGTCCGTTCCTGAAGTATTCCGACGGTGAAGAATTCGTTATCTCCGTGTACAGCTATACAAAGGAAGAGATCGAAGGTGATGAGGATATGCAGGATCCTGTCTATGTTACCTCGGCACTGGTAGATTCATATATTGAAGATTATAAAGATATCTTTGACCGTGATGAATACTTCTCCGATGTGATCGGGGATTATACGGTAGAGACCGGAGATATTTACTTTACGGATGATACCCGGATGTCGATCGCGTCCTTCCTGGATGAAGAGGGAAACATGCATGTTGTCATTGCGGAGACACTGTCTGCGGAAGCAAATCCCTATATGGATGATCTGCTGTGGATACCGCT
>CADBMY010000291.1 GCA_902795905.1 uncultured Erysipelotrichaceae bacterium | reverse complement strand
GCCAGGATCACGATCAGATCCTCACGGTTATCTTCCATGGCCTTAACGATCGTATCGATACACTCAAGACCGAACGAGTCATCCTTGCCGCGGTAGAGTGAATATGCCTCATCGATGAACAGCACACCGCCGATCGCGCTCTTGATCACATCCATGGTCAGAGGTGCTGTCTGGCCGACATACTGGGCAACCAGATTAGCTCTTGTGACTTCGACCAGCTGACCCTGGGACAGGGCACCGATCGCCTTCATATAGCGGGAGATCAGTCTTGCGATCGTTGTCTTACCGGTACCGGGATTGCCTGTAAAGATCATGTGCTTGGACAGTTCACTGGTCTTCATGCCCTGTTCCTTACGCAGAGCCTGCATCTGAATATGACTCTGCAGGGAACGAATATAGTCCTTGACCATATCCAGACCGACGATCTCATCCAGTTCCTTGTTTACAGCTTCGATCTCAGCACTGCTGTTCTTCTCACGGATCAGCGGGATCACAGCCGCAAAGATCTGCGCGCTCAGTTCACCATCTGCCACCTTGATCTCTGCTTCGGTGCCGTAGTTGAAGTTATGTTCCAGAGCCTGCTGGCTCAGTACGATATAGATATTCTGGAAGATCTCCGTCAGGGCATCGGAACCGTTGGTTTTGTCATAGTGATCAGCGATCCATGCCTTGGCTTCATCCGTGAATTTGACAAACAGTCTCAGCTGATCGTTAGCACGCTCTGTCAGTTCCTTTGCCTTGCGGTCGATGATCTGCACAGCACGTTCTCTGTCCAAAGACGCAAAGCTGACCGTATCCAGCACATGGTACAGGAACTCGGCACCGAAGGCATTCTGTACAGCCTTGGTTCCCTTGGTCGTGATAAAGACAAGATATTTACCCTTGGCAGAGAACGAATCCACGGCATCCTTGACCAGGCCGGTCTGATTCTCTACCAGTACACCCTTGGAAAGCACATAGCGCTTATTCAGTTTCACCTTGCCGTCAACGACGAGACTGTCGAGCATACGCAGGAACTGCGGTGAACCTACCTCAAAGTTCTCAAAGCAGATCACAGCACCCTTGCCGGAGAGATCCTGATACAGATCCTGCATGAAGATCTGTTCCTGGGCATTGCTCTGATAGAGGCTCATATCGATCGTATAGACCTCATCACTGAGGATCATCTGTCTCTCATACATCGCCCGTACAACAGCTGCCAGCGTCTCATGTCTGCCGCTGCCGTTGGGCCCGCTGACCAGGATCACATTCTTCGCTCTGTCACCCTGTTCACCCATGACATACGGTCTTCTGAAGGCATTGCACATCCGTCTGAGCGTATCTTCTTCAACAACGACTTTCTTCTTTGCTTCTTCTTCGATCTGCGCAAACGTCTCTGCTGAATTCAGCGATTTGACCGTCTGTACCTCTTCCACCTTCACACCGTACTCCTGAGCGATATCCTGCTGGAGTTTCTCGATCTCATCATTGGAGATACCATTCTCTTCACTAAGTGTATTCAGTTCCTTCTGCTGGTTATTCAGTACCTTACGCAGAGCTTCAAAAGACTCATCAGCACGCTTTAACAGATCATTGGTACTCTGGATCCCCTTCTCAAGGAAAGAGGAAGTCTGATTCACTTCCTTACTGATCGTATCAATTGTTTCCGCATTCTTCTCTGCCTCTGTACGAAGCTCGATCTTTGCGTCTGTCGATGTATTCATGTCTCTGCGCTTATTCAGCACTTCCTTCATCAGACGCTCTTTTTCTTCTTCACGTTTCTTTCTTCTGTACTCACTCATCCGGGTCACCTTTGCCCTTCTTTAGGCATGGACATCTGGCTGAACATATCATTCTCGGCTACCAGACCATCCTTCTGCAGCACGGCTTCCAGTGTGGAAATATCCGCGGAAATGTTGATAAAATCATTATCTGTCATCTGCGTCGTGATCGTCTCCATTGCTCCGTTGATCAGGGAGATCGTCTTCTTCAGGTCTTCCTTCGTCTTCTCATACTTCGGATCAAACTTTGCCGACTGCAGGTTGACATACTGCTTCAGGATCCTCAGCAGGATCGGAATATAGTACGTATACAGTTTCTCCAGCTTACTCTTGGAATCCGGGAACTTTCCTTCCAGGATCTGTATCTGCTTCAGCAGTGCTGACGTCTGGAACAGACCGTTGGAGATATCCTCATCGGGAATATCATCATTCAGGCTGTTGATCGTATTGATAAAGTACTGTGAATCCATGACCGGCTTCTTCGCTGTCTGATCCACCTTGACATCTTTCCTCTTATCCTTGTCTACGATCTCGGCATCCACGATCTCTGTCTTGCCTGCAGCCTGATCATTCTTGGCCATCGCCAGCAGAATATCAAACATCTCATCGTACATATCCGTATACTTCTGACGGAACTGATTTAATGTACCGATCTTGGAACCGTTGCGGTATACATCCAGACTGTACATGGATTCATAGGTATTCGTACGCAGCACAAGATCCAGGTTATTCGGCAGAGAAAGCTGTGATCTTGCCTTGAAGTATTTGCGGAGATACACGTTGATCTTGGCCAGATCGGCACTGGTATGGGAATTCCCGGCTCTTCTTTCGGCATAACCGTAACTGTTGGTCTTTCTGTTTGATGCTGTCGTTGTTCTGCGGTTGGTATCCACAGCTCTCATCATGATGAAAGCTACAGCTGCCATGAGCACCGCAAAAGGAATAAATCCTGTATCACCGAAGACAAACAGGAACAGCAGGAATATCCAAAAACCATTAAACGGTGTTCTACGATTCATTCATATACTCCTTAATATGCAAAAGAAATTATAGCACAAGAATAATTACTTTTTATCATTCTCCGTGTAATTCACGTCGATGATCTCCTGATCGTTTTTCTGACGGATCTGACTGCGGAAAAGATCTTTCTGCAGATCCTGTGTACCGAAATGGATCACCCGGATATTCTTGCGGTTACGCAGGTACAGCACAAGCACGATGAATGCCAGAACCAGAAACAGCGGCCAGAACAGGATGATAAGCATGATCCCCATCAGGGCCAGCAGGATAATGCCCAATATCAGTTTTATATTACTCAGGTTCATGCTGATTCTTCACTTTCTGCGCCAGTTCATGTATACGTACAAAACGATGTTTCATTCCCGACTTACTGACGATATTGCCGGTACGCAGACGATAGATCTCCGAGAGTTCACTGAGGCTGGCTTCCGGGTCTTCAAGACGCAGTTCAGCAATATCCTTC
>CADBMY010000290.1 GCA_902795905.1 uncultured Erysipelotrichaceae bacterium | reverse complement strand
TCTGCGCAGGGAGTATGTCCTGCCGACTTCGTCAAAGCCCATGTATACATCTTCCGCATGCACAGGCAAAGTACGGACCGTACACAGTCCCAGCAGTATTCCCAGTGTGATCTTACCTAAACGTTTATACATATACCCTTTTATTTGCAAAAGAAATAATATATGCACAGCACGTTTTGTGTCAAAGGGAAATAACAGAAAAGAGATTATCCGTAACATACGGAGAATACGGTAGAATAGTAACAGGTGACGGAAAATGGAAGAAAGAGAAGTAACTTTGGCAGAGGTACTCGATGCCAGAGAGAGAAGAGTATGGATACAGAATGAACTGATCCGGAAGTATGACTGCCCGGTGATCTCCTTTACGATGAATATTGCCGGTCCTGTAAAGGTGACAGCACTGACGGTCAGGGCTTTTGAGAAGGGCATGAGAATGCTGCAGAAGGCACTGCAGGAGGCAGAGATCACGGTAAACAAAGAATACAGGATCTCTGAACATACCGGATATGAGGCATTCCTGAGCGTACAGGCAGATGCTAAACGGGTCAAGGATATCTGCGTGGAGATCGAAGAGAGTATTGATATCGGCAGACTCTTTGACATGGATGTACTTGGTACAGACGGTGTAAAGCTTGACCGGAAGAAGGAAAGATCATGTATCGTCTGCGGCAGAGAGGGCAGATACTGTGCTTCCAGGCGTATACATTCGGCTGCGGAGGTAGCTTCCGCCATGCATAAGCTTCTGCAGACACATTTCCTGCAGGAAGATGAAGAAAGAACAGCTGAACAGGCTGTCTGCGCAATGATCGAAGAAGTATGTACGACCCCGAAGCCGGGACTCGTGGACAGGAATAACAACGGCAGTCATGAGGATATGGATATCCCGCTGTTTGTGAGGAGTGCACTGTCGCTGAAACCGTATCTGCAGACGTGTTTCCGGCTTGGCTATGAGTACAGGGATGAACCGGCAGCGATGACTTTCCCGCATCTGCGCAATGCCGGTCTCGAAGCCGAAAAGACGATGTACGAGGCAACGTCGGGTGTCAATACGCATAAGGGTGCGCTGTTTCATTTCGGCTTACTGACAGGGGCTGCAGGACGTCTCTGGCATGCGGAAGGAACGTATGACCTGACAGAGATCACCGATACGGTCAGTGCCTTTACAGAGACAGTTCTCGGCAGGGAACTGAAAGAGCTGAAGGAAGTTCATACGACAGGTGAAAAACTGTACAGGGAGTATGGTATAACCGGTGCCAGGGGAGAAGCGATGGAGGGTTATCCATCAGTCAGAGAGATCGCCATGCCGGTATTTGTCAGGGCATTGGAAGCGGGACATGACCGCAATGAGGCAGGTGCGCTTGCCCTGCTGCAATTGATTGCCGGAACCACCGATACGAATATGATCAGAAGAGGCGGGAAAGCCCTGGCGGATGAAGCTTCCTCAAAGGCACAGGCACTGGCAGACAAAGAAAAAGTATCCGAACAGGATCTTCTGGATCTTGACGAATACTTTATTGAGAATCATCTTTCACCGGGAGGATGTGCAGACCTTCTGGCTGTCACATACTTCCTGTATGATCTTACTCGGGGATGATCGTTCCCGGGTTTAATTCATTGTTAATTGCTGTGGCAGCGATCTTCCAGCCGTTCGGTGTGTTGACCATCGTCAGCTGGTAGCCGATATGCCATGTACGGTGTACTTCACCGTTATCCGCAAAGTAGTCAAATACGACATGTGCCGCAAAGCTGTCATCACCCTGTGAGACGGCTTTTAATACTTTCTCGTTGGAGAACTCCGACTTCGTATGGGAAGTAAACCAGTAGTTCTGCACACCGGTGTATCTGCCGTTATACCAGGAGGAACTGGTCAGGGCAACATTGCTTACCTCGCCGAGCGTAGCTTCCTGGGCAGGGAACTTGGCCAGCAGGATCGCATCGTCGATGACTGTCTGCAGTAATTCGGGATCGGTAACTTCCTCACCCATCAACAGATGTCCGGTGATCGGATCTTCGATCAGGGCATAGGTCTTTCCGTTATCTGCCTGCAGATCGGGCATACCGATCAGTCCGTCCAGTTCATACAGGTCTACCTTCGGGATATACTGTGTTTCCCTGACCTGTTCGAAGTTGGACGCATTGACATTCTTTTCGATGATCTTATCACTGCCTACCGGCTGACCGTTGGCACTGATCTTCAATCCGGCAGGAACCTCAACGATACATGTCTTTTCACCGCGGATCGGGATCGAGATGCGGAAGCCGTCTTCTTCGGTAACGACATCGATCGGGGCAATATACGTATCATCCGCATAGAGTCTGTATTCACCCTCTTCGTTATGCAGCACCTGCAGTGTCTCAGGATCATATGCGGACAGAATATCCAGCAGCTTTTCATCGTAGGATGCTTTGGAATCCATTGTCGGTGTCAGCTTCTGGGCATTCTCGAAGAGGCCTTCGATATCACCTTTCTGCAGACGTCCGGCAAATTCCGCCAATGCAATATTTCTTTCATTCTCTTCCGAGGTCAGACGCACCAGTCCCGCAGAACCGGTAAACAGATAACCAAGCAGGAAGGACAGTCCTGTACAGACAGCGATGATGGCGAGGGCTGCCGGCAGTTTCATACCTTTACGTTTCTTCATCTCAGTCGCCCTCCGTGATCAGGAATACCGAAGGAAGGTTCCTGGAATCATACATCGATACAGGGTAGTGTACATATCTGCCGTCATAGATCATGACCGAGGAGTTGCCTCCGTCAAGGTTGCCTGCCATGACAGCGTCATAGTCCTGGAAGATCTTGATCACATCTTCGTATTTGGCACCGAAGGAAGAGGGACCTCTGCCGTCGATGACCAGCAGTAACATCGTGCCGTCTTTCTGCTGACCGATAGCTGTACGCGGGTTGACCATGTTCAGGTTGTCGGTACCCGGTACGTAAGTGACTCTGCCGTTGGTGATGAAGGTAGGACCGAAGGTGACTGCCTGTACGATACCTCTGTCGAGAGCCTGCTGACCGGTCATCGTATCACAGATCAGCTTATGATCTTTGGTCAGACCGACGATCATCTGGGCGTTGCCGCCGCTGACAAGTCTGCCGTCCATGATCGTAATACCTGCCGGGATGGAACCGTTGCCGGTGCCGCCGGAATCCTCAAAGCCGCCGCCGTTGATGCCGCCGATCGCATTGAATCTCTCGACGTAATCTTCCAGCTCCGGTGCAGCTCTTCCCGAACCCATATCGGGATTGATCGCGATCCTGACCATGGAAGGATCCTTGACGACCATCATATAGCCTTCATAGGTATCTCCGTAGACATGCTGGATCTCGACTCCGTCACCGTTGAGGTCAAGCAGTTCTTCGGCAGGAATATCCACCTGAGGAGTATCCGCACTGCTGAAGACGACCGCATCTGAGCGTGTAAGTTTTTCCCATTCCTCATCGGAGATGAAGTGAGATGCGATCTTGTATTCAAGACTGCCTTCCTCAAGATCCTGTATCATCAGTTTCCTGGTGATATCATCGTTCTGCGTATACTTGTTTCTGTAATACCGGTATCCCGCATTGCCTATGCCTGCGCATATGCCCAGAAGACTCAGCAGGATGACCACAGGAACAGGTACACCCCGTTTTGTTTTTTTACTCATTTTGAACCCCCGGATATAACGTCTATAATTATACCTTGATTGCCTGAAATATGATAAAAAGTTAGAACATTGATTGATGTTTCAAGGGTCTGAAGCTAAAATTAATTATAGTTATATACAAGGAGCCGCAATATGTACAGAACTGAACAAGAAGCCCTGAATTCCATTACCTACACATATCATATCAGTGGTCTGACCAAGGCACGCATGCTTGAACATATCTACACCATTCTCGAAGATGATGATATCAGAAATCACGGTGTTATCATTACAGAGCCGACACCGAGCGAAGAATGGTCCGGTATGCCGATCGAACTTCCTGAACTGCCGGTGAGAGAAGTGTTTGAAGAGATGTACAAAAAGCTGGACTTTACCGGGATGACCGCAATCATGGAATACCACGGCAAGACCATCATGTTGTTGTACAGACCTGAACAGGAAGAGATCTCCGTGATTATTCCGAAGGAGATCAGAGTAAGCATCGATGAGATCGAGAAGAATGTCATTCCCGATGAGATCGATGAGAATCCTGAGAAGTAATCTAAACAGAATACGGTATATACAGGGAGCCTGCAGGCTCCCTTTTTACGTACTAACAAGACTATTAGTATTTACCTGTATACTTTAGCGCGATGAAGTGATAAAGCGACAAGGGAGGAAGTGATCATTGCCGGAAAAGCAGAAGACCGTCCGGAGACGGTCTATGAGATCGCAGATCTTGCGTATCATGTGATGGTGCTGATGGTACAGCTTGGCATAGATGTAGATGATATACGGAAGGAACTGGCCAAGAGACATATCATTGACCAAAAGGTAAAACAGGAGAAGATGACAAAATAATACGGGGATATCCCCGTATTTTCAGTATTTGTTCTGCTTGTATTCTGCAGCAGCCTGCAGGAATGTCTGCACATCATTGAGGTTGTTGAAGCCGCCCAGGGATACCCGGATATGGGTGCCTCCGTTCAGGCTCAGGGCAATATTCTTACTGCGGAAGTATGCGAACATCTCCTGCGGATCTTTCGGCTTGAAAGCAGCGATACCCAGGCTCTCCTTTGGATCATCAGAGAACAAAGGCTCATACCCAAGCTCTTTCAGACCGTTCCAGAGGGCTTTATGCAGGCTTCTTACATGTGTATGGATATTGTCCACACCGATGTTCAGAATGATCTCCAGGGCGTCGTGAAGGGCATATATGCCGGGGTTGTCGAGAGAGCTGTTCTCAAACTTTCTGGCATTGCCGGGTTCGGTAACGATCACATCCCAGCCGTTTTCGTCATGGACGAGCTTTGTC
>CADBMY010000289.1 GCA_902795905.1 uncultured Erysipelotrichaceae bacterium | reverse complement strand
ATTCATGCTGAAAATGATAGGGATCGCCAATCTCCTGATCGGTATTGCCAATTCGCTGAACAGCAGCGGAGTCGGAATTCTGAACCTGCTTTGTGCGGCATTACTGATGTACGGTCTTGGCAGGATCGACGGTAAGATCGAATCTCTGCAGAGAGACAGACTGCTCAGAGAGTAATATAAATCATTACAGGTGATGCATAAGTCGGCTGGGAAGGGCCGGCTTTTGCATTATAATAAGAGTAAGTGAGGATCGATAATGACACAGACAGAACGTATCATCATGATGGAAGAGTATCTGGACAGTACCGATAAAGCCCTGAATGATCTGGAAAAAGCTCTGGACGCATATATGTCCGCACGGGAGAAGATCAAGGCCCTGGATGCCTATTACGGCAGTCAGGAGTGGTTTGATGATCTTCGTGACGATGAGGAAGGCAGACTTCCCGCAGATCTGAAGCGCGGTGTACTCTCGGAAGACGGGATCTACGATGTACTGATGAAGGACAAGGAGCTGCCGGTACGTATGCTGGAGTGTGCTGCTGAGATCCTGAAGAACCAGTAGAGCAGTACTGCGGGGTGAAGTATGAAGATACCTGAAATGAACTACTGCATGCACTGCGGGACTAAACTGATCCGCAGGCATCTGGATGGTGAAGGAGAGATCCCCTACTGTCCGACCTGCGGGGAGTTCCGTTTCCCGGTCTTTAATACAGCTGTCTCAATGATCGTACTGAATCAGGCAAAGGACAGGATCCTGATGATCAGACAGTACGGCGGGGATGAGTATATCCTGGTGGCAGGGTATGTAAACAAGGGTGAGGATGCCGAGGATGCGGTAAAGCGTGAAGTCAGTGAAGAGATGGGACTGAACGTATGCGGCATGTCCTTTAACCGCAGTCATTACTATGCGCCTTCCAATACGCTGATGCTGAATTATGCGGTAACTGTCAGCGGTGAAGAACATAATAACAGCGAGGTGGATTCCTGGGCCTGGTTCACCTTTGAGGAAGCCCGGGAGAGAATAAGAAAAAACAGCCTGGCCAAGGCATTCCTGCTCGGCTGGCTGGATGGTGTGTTTGTCTTTCCCGATAAACCTGCAGAACCTTACCGGTCAGTCAGCGTCTGAACCTGTCTGACCTCCGCGGGTATTCTCAATATATTCGTTGGGGGTAAAGCCGGTCTCTTCGTGGAAGACCTTGGTAAAGTAACTCTGCGAACAGAAGGACAGTGAATTGGAGATCTCTGCCAGAGATGACGAAGAATTCAGCAACATGATCTTTGCCATCTCTATTTTCTGTTTGCGTACGAAACGGGAGAATGTGACACCTGTTTCGGTGCGGAACAGATGTGACAGATAGTCCGGTGTAACATACAGGGAACTGGCCACATCTTTCAGTGTAATATTCGTATACAGATACTTATGGATATAATTGATTGCACGTCTGACAAGACGGGAGAGCTTCGGGTTGCCTGCCTGGTCAACCTCGGAAGCCCCGGCATTGCGCAGTGACGCAAATGTGGAGTAAGCCTGGAAGTTCCATTCGACTGCTTCCTCACGTGTGATGTCGAAGTCCAGGTTCTGAAGATACATGTCAGAGATCGCAAAGGCGATCGCTTCCGGCATGCCTGCGTAAATGAAATTACGTGTGATCAGTGTCAGGGAGGCTACACAGCCGAAGATCAGCTGCTTCTGGGGATCCTTGGACATCTCACCCATACGGTCCGGATTAAAGAGTTCCAGCACGATCTCGGGTGTACGCGGATCATTGTTGATGATCGCTGTGCGCAGACGCATCTCGTCCGCAAAACCGATATCCCGGTGGGGATCCTTAGCCTGGATGAAATTATAGACGCTTAAAGCATCTAATTTTGTGTTTTCATTCTGGACCTTACTCATAACCTCATGATAATTTACGGTATTTGAAAAGTAAAGATATATTATATGACAGTCAGGTTATGTGTATAAGAAAAAATGCGGGTCTTACCCGCATTTATGCTTTCACTTTCTGGTCTACGGAGTGGATCCACTTGCCTGAGTGCAGACGGGATACACACCATACCGATTTGATCGCAAAGTCAAGACGCAGACACAGCATCGTCAGCCATGCCGGCCAATGCAGCACAAGTCCTGCTACCGCGCCAAGGGGCAGAGAGACCAGCCACATGAACAGGATATCCGCCTTCATCAGGAACTTCGTATCGCCGCCGCCGCGCAGGACACCTTTGGTCATGACCGACTGGATCGCCTGGAAGAAGACGATCAGAGCATAGGCATGCATAAGTTCTTTGGCAATGACGACAGTCTCCGGGGTCAGTGTATAGAGCCTGATGGATACAGGACCGAGGAAGAAGACCAGTACAGCCGTGACCGCACCGAAGATGACACTGAGCAGGTAGAAGGTCTCAGCTTCCTGCATCGCACGCTCGTGGTCTCCGGCACCGATGGAATGTCCGGTGATAATACCGGAAGCGTTGGAAATACCCTGGATCACAACGGTCATCAGACGGTCAAGGACCTGACAGATCGCATTGGCCGCAACCACGGCAGAACCCATATGCCCGAGGATGATGCTCAGGACCGTACCGCCGAAGCCCAGCAGGGAGTCACTGACCAGAACCGGCGCACCGAGGCGGAAGTAGTTGGCGAAGAATTCACCGGAAGGATTGTGCAGAAGATCCTTCGGACGGAATCCAAGTTTCTTATCAAATCTGAAGATAAAGATAAATGTTACCAGGAACTCTGCGGTTCTGGCGATCAGCGTACCGAGAGCAGCACCGGCGATCTCCATGCGGGGAGCACCGAACTTACCGAAGATGAAGATATAGTTGCCGAGGATATTGACGACAAACGAGATGATCGATACAAGCAGACCGAGTCTGGCTTCACCGACAGAGCGCATCAGCTGGGCAGCCACAAGACCGGTGCCGTGGATCAGGTAGATAAACGTCGTAATGCGCAGATATTTGACACCCTCCGTGATGACTGCCGCTTCGTTGGTGTAGATGCCCATGATCTGGGCGGGGAAGCACCAGGTGATGACCGCGAAGATCACGGCCAGACCCGAAGCCAGGCGCAGAGCCATGTTGAAGGTCTCACGGACTTTCTCGATCTCACGGGCACCCCAGTACTGCGCAGCCAGGACACTGGAGCCGCCGATGATACCCATACAGAAGATATTGAAGATCATGTAGAACTGGTTGGCGAGACTGGATGCAGAGAGCTGGATCTCTCCGAAGCTTCCGAGCATCATCGTATCCAGCATATTGACACCCATGTTTATTGCCTGCTGGAGGGCTACCGGCAGCATGATCGCCAGGACCCTGCTGTAGAATTCTTTTTCTTTGATCAGTTGGAACTTCATACTGTACCTCCCATTGTTGACATATACAACGATGAATATAGCACAATCTGTACAGAAGTGTAATTAAACCCGTTATTTTCCATAAATATTTTCATAGCCAGCCTTAATAATGATAAAGTATTAATAAACAGAGTTTGTTGTGAAAGGACATCCTATGATCAAATTAAATAATGGCTGGGAGTATATCTCCGCATGGAATGAACGTTTTTCTTACGGCGAAGGAGAACCAGAAGAGATCGTACGCATACCGCATACGGTCAAAGAAATACCTCTTCATTACGCAGATCACCATGATTATGAACTGATATCCGGATACAGAAAGAAGGTCTTTATCCCGAAGGAGGATGAAGGCAGACGTCTGTTCCTGCGTTTTGACGGGGTTGCACATCTTTCACAGGTGTATGTCAACGGTACCCTGTGTGCTGAACATAACTGCGGCTATACAGCCTTCCGGGCTGAGATCACTGATCTTGTCAGATACGGGGAAGAGAACCTGGTCGCGGTGCGTGTGGACTCTACCGAGAATGGTGCCGTGCCGCCGTTTGGCTTTGTGATCGACTACCTGACTTTCGGAGGCATCTACAGAGATGTCTGTCTGGAAGTAAGAAGTAAGACATACATCCAGGATATGTATGTAACAACACCCGACACGAGAACTGCCGGTATCGATCTGACCCTGGACGGAGATGCCGAGGGTCTGCAGGTGTGTTACCGGATCTCTGACGGTGAGCAGGTGATTGCCGAAAAGACAGTGCCGGCAGAGATAAAGCATACGGATATTCCGTGCGGAAGTGTACGTCTCTGGGATATCGATGATCCGTATCTGTATACATGTACAGCAGAGCTGATGCAGGGTGATGAAGTGATCGATACGGTAACGAATACATTCGGCTTCCGTACCGTCAGCTTCTCCGATACGATGTTCTTCCTGAACCACAGGCCGGTATTCCTGCGCGGTCTGAACAGACATCAGTGCTATCCGTATATCGGTTATGCGGCAGTTAAACATCTGCAGGAAGAGGATGCCCGTATCCTCAAGGAAGAACTGAAGGTCAATGCGGTCAGAACATCGCATTATCCCGAGAGTCATGACTTTGTGGATGCCTGTGACAGACTGGGTCTTCTGGTATTTACGGAGATCCCGGGCTGGCAGCACATCGGTGATCAGGCCTGGAAGGACCAGGCTGTACAGAATACAAGAGACATGATCATGCAGTACCGCCAGCATCCTTCGATCTTCCTGTGGGGTGTGCGCATCAACGAGAGTACCGATGATGATGAATTCTATACAAGAACGAATGCGGTGGCGCATCAGCTGGATCCGTACCGTCCTACCGGCGGTGTGCGGTATCTCGAGAAGAGTCATCTGCTCGAGGATGTCTATACCTTCAATGACTTCTCTCACGATGGTACGAACAAGGGTGCCAAGGTTAAGAAGGATGTCTCACCGGATGTGAATAAGCCTCTGATCATTACCGAGGCCAACGGACATATGTTCCCGACGAAGACATTTGATCACTGGCAGAAGCGTCAGGAACACGCTCTGCGTCATGCCAGAGTACTGAATGATGCAGGAGCGGACGGTACCCATGCCGGTGTCTTCCAGTGGTGCATGTTCGACTATCCGACACATAAGGATTTCGGCTCCGGTGACCGTGTCTGCTATCACGGTGTCATGGACTACTTCCGCAATCCGAAGCTGGCAGCGTCTGTCTATGCGTCACAGAGTGATGATGAACCGGTGCTGGAGATCGGTACACCGATGGATATCGGTGACTACCCGGGCGGACAGATCGGCGATTTCTATGCCTTTACGAATGCGGATGAGGTCGTACTGTACAAGAATGATGAAAGAGTTGGCTCGTTCAAGGCAAAGGGATGGAACGGCTTACTGCACGGACCGGTACTGATCAATGATACGATCGGTGAACTGATCGAAAAGAATGAGGGATTCCCGAAGGCAGAGGCAGATCTTGTCAGAGAGTGCATGCTGGCGGCACAGAAGTATGGTCTGTCCAACCTGCCTGCCCAGTACAAGGCCAAGCTTGCCTATGCAATGCTGAAATACAAACTGAAGTATGAGGATGGCTACCGTCTCTACGGCAAGTATGTCAGTAACTGGGGCGGAGAATCTACGGTATGGCGGTTTGACGCTGTCAGGCACGGACAGGTCGTCAAGAGTGTCGTCAAGACACCGGATACACACCTGTCTCTGGATGTAAGAGTCAGCCAGACCACCCTGCATGAAGGGGATACCTATGATATGTCTGCTGTCAGAGTACGTATACTGGACAGCTATGGCAATCCTGCTGTCTATGCTCAGCTGCCGATACAGTTTAAGCT
>CADBMY010000288.1 GCA_902795905.1 uncultured Erysipelotrichaceae bacterium | reverse complement strand
TCAGTTTTCTGCTTTCAGTTCGAAGACCATATCCCGGAGTTCGGCAGCTCTTTCGAAGTCCAGAAGTCTTGCGGCTTCCTTCATCTCCTTCTCCAGGTTCTCGATCATACGCTGGCGTTCCTTCTTGCCCATCTTGTTCTTGCGGGACATGTACTTGGCAGCCATTTCCTTCGTCTCCACACCGCGGATTGCTTCTTCCACGGGCTTGATCACTGTCTTCGGCGTAATACCGTGTACGCGGTTATACTCCTCCTGGATCGCTCTGCGTCTGTTTGTCTCATCGATTGCCGTACGCATGGAATCGGTGATCTCATCCGCATACATGTATACTTCACCGTTGGCATTTCTCGCACACCGTCCGATCGTCTGGATCAGAGAGCGTGAACTTCTCAGGAAGCCTTCCTTATCCGCATCCAGGATACAGATCAGGGATACCTCGGGAATATCCAGACCTTCTCTGAGCAGGTTGATACCGACAAGGATATCGGTCTTGCCAAGACGCAGATTGCGGATGATCTCCGTACGCTCCAGCGTCTTTGTCTCATGGTGCAGATACGATACTTTATAGCTTCTCTCCTTCAGATAAGCTGTCAGGTCTTCGGCCATTCTTACCGTCAGGGTCGTGATCAGTATTCTCTCGTTTCTTTCGATACGCTTATCGATTGCCTCACAGATATCATCGATCTGTCCGCGGGTAGGCTTGACCGTGATCTTCGGATCGACAAGTCCCGTAGGACGGATGACCTGTTCAACAACCTGATGATCTACCCTGTTCAGTTCATAATCACCGGGTGTGGCACTGCAGTAGACGACCTGGTTGATCATACTTTCAAACTCATCGAATTTCATCGGTCTGTTGTCGATCGCACTGGGCAGACGGAAACCGTAGTCTACCAGTGTCACCTTGCGCTGATGATCACCGTTGTACATGCCGCGGATCTGCGGGATCGACACATGCGATTCATCGACGAATAACAGATAATCCTCGGGGAAGTAATCAAACAGGTTATACGGTCTCTCTCCGGGCTTTCTGCCGTCGATATGCATCGAATAGTTCTCGATACCGGCACAGTATCCGTTTTCTCTTAGTGACTCGATATCAAAGCGTGTACGCTGTTCCAGACGTTCCTTCTCCAGCAGTTTGCCTTCCTTCTCAAAGTACTGCAGTCTCTCTTCCAGTTCTGCCTCAATATCATCGCATGCCCGCATCATCGTCTCCTTACTGCGTGCATAGCCGGTAGCCGGGAAGATATTGTAGAACTGATACGCCTGGATCGTATGACCGGTAAGTGGATCAACTTCACTGATCCTGTCGATCTCATCCCCAAAGAGTTCAATACGGATATTGAACTGATCGGTATAGGCAGGAGTTACCTCAATAACATCTCCCCTGACTCTGATCGTACCCCTGGCCTGATCCATATCATTGCGTGTATACTGTCTGTCAATAAACTTTCTTAACAGAGCATTTCTTTCAACTGTCTCACCGACTCTGATCGTAAAGAACATATCCCGGTACTGCTTCGGATCACTTGCGGCATAGATGCACGCTACCGAGGCAACGATGATCGTATCCCTGCGCTCAGAGATCGAGTTGATCGCCGACTCCCTGAACATATCCAGTTCTTCGTTGATCGCCGCTGTCTTCTCGATATACATATCATTCTTCGGCATGTACGCCTCCGGCTGATAGTAGTCAAAGTTTGAGACAAAGTATTCTACACGGTTATGGGGAAAGAGTTCCTTGAACTCAGAGTACAGCTGTCCGGCCAGTGTCTTGTTGTGGGAGAAGATCAGTGTGGGACGGTTTACCTCAGCGATGATATTGGCCATGGTAAAAGTCTTACCGGTGCCGGTAGCACCTTCCAGTACCTGTTCCTTCTTTCCTGCCCGGATGCCTTCCACCAGCTGGCGGATCGCTTCCGGCTGATCCCCTGTCGGCTTAAACGGAGAGACCAGTTCAAACTTCTCACTCATGGAGCAGCTCCTCTGCCTTCATCAGCACATTGTCATGTATCTTGGTCGTATTCCAGTCGTAGATCACAGCTCCGATCAGACTGTTGTATGTCGGTCTGTCAAGGATACCGTTTTCCTCGAGTCCCCGCTCATGCTGGAAGGAAGTGATCACTTCCTGCATATGCGCAGAGAAATACCCGTCTGTACGTTCGATCGGATATCCGAGGTAGTCCAGAGCCATCTGGGCAATACGGTTATACTCACTGACACTGTCATAGGCAGTGCTGTTACCCTCTTCCATATCCGGGAACAGTGCCTTTAATACCGGATGCAGTTCAACTTTGTAATCCGGTTCAATACCAACATGATTGACCCAGACATCGTTGGGAGATACCCACTTGCCTGTTGTATATTTCAGGGCCGAACTGTCACTGAATGTATAGGTGATCTGTACGGTTCCCTTACCGTATGTTGTTGTGCCTACGGTTCTGACATCATCGCGGTTCTCGGTCAGGGCCAGCGTAAAGACTTCGGAAGCACTGGCGGTATCGCTGTCCACCAGCAGGATGATCTCTCCCTCATCCCACAGCTGACCGCCGGTTGCCTTCAGGACCTCTTCACTGCCGTCTGCGTAGACCTGCTTCATCAGTACAGTATTCTTGGGCACGAACAGACTTGCGACTTTGCGCAGAGCTTCCAGATAGCCTCCGCCGTTGCCGCGCAGATCAATGATCAGCTTCTCTGCCCCCTGGGCGATCAGATCTTTCAGGTATGTCGACATCTCATCACCGGTCGTTTCACCAAACTGCATGATCTCGATATATCCGGTCTTCTCCTCAAGCATTTCGCCAAAGACTGTCACGTTGATCGGACGGCGCGGGATCGTGATATGCACAGTCTCATCACCGCGGATAAAATCGATCTCCACGTTGGTATTCTCACTGCCTCTGACCATATCTGTTACCTCTGTCGAAGTCAGATCATCAACGACAACACCATCTACGATATGGATAAGATCTCCGGGCAGTACACCTGCCTCTTCTGCCGGTGAGCCCTTGAATACACGCTCTACCATGTGAATACCGTCACCGGTAGAGAAATACTGTACACCGATACCGACAAAGTTGCGGTTGATCGACTGCATGAAGCTTTCTGTCTCTTCCTTGGACATATACTCCGTGTGCGGATCTTCCTCGTTGGTGGTCATGCCGGTCAGAGCCTGATCCATCATTCTGCCTTCGGGATCTTCGATCTCTGACGCAAAGAACCATTCCTTTGTCATGATGCGCATGGCTTCATCAAACTTCGTACTGTCACCGGCTGTACCGGGAAGCACTCTTCTCCGCATACTCCAGGCAAGACCGCCCAAAAGACCGCAGAGGATCGCCAGTACGTAGATCAGGATCATCAGATGTTTATGTTCACGGCGAAGTGTCTTCATCTCCACCTCATCCGGCCACTGATGCCGTTCTACCTGCAGACGGATCACTTCTTCCTCTTCTTTGTTTTTTACTTCTTCACTCATAGCGGACCTCGCTCAATACCTACCTATTATATCAGAGATACAGCAGCTTCCCAGTATAATCACAGGATGATATACACACTGATTCAGGTATATAATAGTCGTGGAAAACGAGGAAAGACAATGTACAGAAAAACGTGGCTGGAGATCGATACCGACAAGATCCGGCATAACATAGAGATCCTGCGCAGACACAGCGGGAAAGAACTGATGGCTGTCCTGAAAGCCAACGCCTACGGG
>CADBMY010000287.1 GCA_902795905.1 uncultured Erysipelotrichaceae bacterium | reverse complement strand
TTCCGGGTCCTGACGCAGAAGATCTGCCATCCGGTGACTTGCCTGTGTTGTCCCTTTCGCCAGCTGCTTGGGCATCTTTCTGCCAGCGCAGAGAAGATACAGCAGACCGCCGAAGACCGGCAGTGCCAGGATCAGGATACTCCAGCTGATCTTGTAGGAGGCATCTTCATTCCTGGTATTGACGAATAACGCAAGGATCACACCGAAGAACGAAGTCAGCGGCAGAAGACTGTAGTATACGGCTGCCCTGTAGACCGCAATAAAAATCAGGTATATCTGTATGATGATCAGTATACCCACAATGATCAGCCGGCTTGTCAGGATCTTGATCAGTCTCCGCATAGTTAGATCTTATATCTGTAAATATTCTTCACCCGTTCGCCCTGACGGTAAAGCCAGTGGTTTCTCGGTACGTCGGTCACTTCCAGCAGTTCTCCGTTCAGCTTCTCCAGCGTCTTGCGGGAAGGTGTATTCTCCGGTGAACAGGTAATGATCAGTTCTGTCTGTTCATACTCTTCACGGGCGATCTCAAACAATAACAGACAGGCTTCGTATGCGTAATGATGCCCGCGGTAAGCCTGCAGGATATGATAGCCGATATTCCCGGCATAATAGAGTTCTTCATTCATTCCCAGACGCAGATCACAGTATCCGACACGGATATTCGTCCCTGCCTGATAGATACCGTACCAGATCGTTTCTCCGGCCCCTTCCCGCATACCCGGGACTTTCTTTTCCACGACGAGATCGACGACTTCTCCGGGGTACCTGCGCGGTTCACTGTCCTTTTTTAAAAACCAGAACAAATTCATAGTACCATTATAGCTCAAACATGCCTGATCAAAAAGAACGCGGTCAATCCGCGATCTTTCTGATCATTTCTTCGTAGATCCCCTGCAGTTCACGTTTCTGTGCAGAGGTCAGCTGCTGATCTTCTGTCTCCAGGGTGACCGAAGGCTGTAAACCAAGATAGGTATCGATCACTTCCCCGTTCTGTATGATGAAGATCCGGGGTACCTGAAAACTGATACTGCCGTCATCATTCTTCGTCAGATGATCCTTTGTCAGTTCCATCAGCCTTTCAAATTCTTCTTTTCCCGTCAGGATATCGGTATCCACGTAATACATGCGCACACCGAGTTTCTTCAGTACCGTATTGATCTCCGGTACGGCCCGCTGACAGATCGGGCAGGTCTGCCCGCCGAAGTACAGAATACCCGTGCCCTTTTCGTCAAACAGACGCAGAGCTTCCTTCAGTGTCACTTCATCAAATGCAGGTTCGGCATCATTCAGCCACCTGTATCCTGCAGTTTCGGGAATACCGGTATGGAGTTCAACAGGATTGGTGATCGTAATCTTCTGACTTCCGCAAGCAAGCAGAAAGACCGTCACGATCAGGATCAGGATCTTCTTCATTCGTTCTACTCCAGTTTCAGAAGAGCCGATGTCTCAAAGAAATCCTCGATCTTTTCCTTATCTGCGAGACCATGTACATAGACAGTAGCACTGCCGCAGGATGCCGCAAAACGGAAGGATTCCTCAGAATCTCTTGTGACGATATACTCGGTGATGAAACCGGCTGTCATGGAGTCACCGGCACCGACCGTACTCAGAGGAGCTTCCTCTCTGATGATATTACTGACATAGACACCCTTGTCACAGACCATGATCGCCTGACTGCGGTCATCCAGGATGATCATTACATGACGTACACCCTCTCTGTGCATGGCCTTTGCCTCAAGGATCGTCTGTTCACGGTCAAGGATCTCCCTGCCTGCGTACTTTGCCAGTTCCGTCTGTGTCAGTTTGACCAGGAACGGACTGCACGGCGCAACAGCCTTGATCACATCGGTCTCTGTATCCAGAACGACCTTTACTTCGTTGGCGATCGTTTCCTTCAGCATCTCAATGACCTTCTCCTTTGTGCCGGCGATCAGATTGCCCGCAAAGACAAAGAAATCACGGTCATCCAGCCGGGATGCCTTCATACTGAGATTGCTGAAATTTGCATCGGTGACTGCCGGACCCTTGACATTAAGATCGGTATTCTGTCCGTCATGCAGTTTGATATTGATACGTGTATTTCCTTCCACATAGGTAAAACTGGGCTGGATCTTCGGGTACTTCTGCATCAGCTGGATGTAGTAGTCCTTCGTAAAGCCGCCGAGGAACCCGAGGGCTCTCGAAGGGATCTGCAGATTATTCAGCATGATCGATACGTTGATGCCCTTACCGCCGGCACGGAATCCGTCATAACTGCTGCGGTTGGTTGCGCCTTTGACGATCGGCTGTTCAAATTCAAGATAGTAGTCCAGTGAAGGATTCAATGTACATGTATAGATCATGCCTGTTCTCCTTTCGCCGCCAGTGCAGCGATCCTGCGGATCAGTTCCGATACCTTTTCCATCTGACTGATCACACAGTATTCATACCGTCCGTGGGCATTGCCTCCGCCGGTACCGATATTCGGACAGGGAACACCCATAAAGGACAGATTCGAGCCGTCGGTACCGCCTCTGGCACCCTCCGATACAGCTTTGATTCCCATCTCCTGCAGAGCTTTCTCTGCCAGTCCCATCACTTCCGGATGATCGTTGAGGATCTCCTTCATATTCCGGTATGTCCAGAC
>CADBMY010000286.1 GCA_902795905.1 uncultured Erysipelotrichaceae bacterium | reverse complement strand
CGGCAGATGTTCCGGCAGAACCGCAACGAGTCATTCACGGTCATCGATACGACAAAGATCAGTGAGAAGGAACTGCGGGCCAAGATCGAAAAGTACTTTGCCAAGGATGATGTACCGGCATTTTCGATCTCTTTCATCTCGTTCGGCTATAAGAACGGGGTGCCTCTGGATGCCGATCTGATGGTAGATGTACGTTTTCTGCCCAATCCGTACTGGGTCGAGGAGCTGCGTCCGTTTACCGGCAATGACAAGGTGATCTATGACTATGTGATCGACAAGGAACAGACCCAGGAGTTCCTGAAGAGACTGACATCCTTTACCGACTATGCCTTTGAGGAATATGTCAAGGAAGGCAAAAATCACTTCACTGTGGGTATCGGCTGTACAGGCGGACAGCACCGTTCGGTTGCCGTTACCAACTACCTCTACGATTATTACAAAGAAAAATACAGGTGTTACAAGGAACACCGTGACATTCCGGAGGAGTAAGGTATGGCAAAGATCGTTGTGATCGGCGGCGGACACGGACAGTCTGCGATATGCCGGGGAATCAAGAATATACCGGATGCGGAGATCACCGCAATCGTGACGGTTGCGGATGACGGCGGCAGTACAGGCAGACTGCGGCGGCAGTTTCATATTCCGGCCATGGGGGATATACGCAATGTCATGATCTCACTGGCAGAAGATGAGACGGTCATGAAGGAACTGATGGACTTCCGCTTTGATGATCCGGACGGAGACGGCATGGATGTCCACGGACATAACCTGGGAAATCTGATCCTGACGGCACTGACCCAGCAGAGAGGCAGCTTCCTGGAAGCGATCCAGACCATCGGTCAGGTATTAAATGTCAAGGGTACGATCGTACCGGCAACGACACAGGTCATCACGCTGTTTGCACGGATGGAGGACGGTGTCATCGTCAAGGGAGAAGCCAGTATACCGAATGTGAACAACCATATCCGGGAAGTCTTTTATGATGAGGAAGTCACGGCGGATCCGGAGGCTGTACAGGCGATCCTGGATGCCGAACTGATCATCTACGGTGTAGGCTCCGTATATACGAGTATCCTGCCGAATGTGATCATTCCCGAGATCCGTGATGCCTTAAAGGAGACGACAGCGAAAAGAGTCTATATCTGCAATGCGATGACCCAGCCCGGTGAGACCGACGGCTACAGTGTAGAGGATCATGTGGATGCCCTGCTGCACCATGGTGCTCCGGTGGACGCGGTCCTGGTGCCTTCCGATATCCTGCCGTATGAGATCGTCAGCCGTTACTTTGATGAGGGAAGTACACCGGTAATGCTGAAGTATCAGAAACATGATTATGAGGTGATACAGAAATCACTGCTGAACTTTGACCGGAAGCTGATCCGGCATGATACACAGAAGGTCGCAGAGGCGATCGAATCGATGCTTGAGGAACTTTAATGTCGTTTACTGCAGACGTAAAACAGGAAATATCGCTTCGTGAACTCAGCGGCAACGAGGAGAGAGCGGCGCTGTCAGCACTGATCCAGATGACATCGTCGCTTTTGATCACGCACGGGGGACTGGCATTACTGATCAAGACTGAGAACGGTCCGGTGTCACGGGCGATCTACCGCATGGTCAGAGAGCGTTATCAGGTCGAGATCATCCCTTCGGTTAAACGGCGGATGAACCTGAAAAAGAATCTGATCTATGAGCTGCGTCTGCAGGGTGATGTGCGCAGTATTCTTGAAGATCTCGGTATCTACTCACTGCAGGGGCTGCGGGATGTGCCGCTGCGTTCGATCGTACGTACGGATGCCTATGCCAGGGCATATCTGGCCGGGGCATTCATGGCGGAGGGAAGCGTGAATTCTCCTGCCACCAGCAACTACCATCTCGAGATCAAGGCTGCCAATACCAGGCATGCGGCGTTCCTGTGTGAACTGATGGAACGTTTCGCTATCGATGCCAGACAGGTCGAACGCCGGGGCAGACAGGTCGTCTATATCAAATCGGCAGAGAAGATTGCTGACTTCCTGCGGGCAGTGGAAGCCTCCGAGAACCTGATGCGCTTTGAAGACATGCGTATCTCCAGGGATATGTCCAACAGTATCCAGAGACTGAATAACGTGGAGATTGCCAATGAACTGAAGAGCTTCAACGCCGCAAAGAACCAGCTCGAAGACATCGCCGTGCTGCAGAAGTACGGCAAGCTCCGGGACCTCGATGAGAAGCTGAAGGATATTGCTGAACTGCGTCTTGAAGACCCGGAAGCCAGCCTCAGTGAACTCTCGGAGATCTATCGTCTGCGTACCGGCAATAT
>CADBMY010000285.1 GCA_902795905.1 uncultured Erysipelotrichaceae bacterium | reverse complement strand
GATCAGTGAACAGTATTACGGATATCTCGCACCGTTCACGAGGATCCTGAGAGATCATTACAGGATCAGGAATTTCTTCGGAAAAGTGGACAGTGTCTTCTTTGAGAAGATCCTTCCCGACAGGAAGAAGTATATGGGCAGTTTCGCTTTCCGAAAGGAGATTACAGAACCTGCAGAGTGAAGACGGTAATACCGTCTTTTTGTTTCGGATGAGTGATCAGATCACTCTTTTATCTTTCCACTTACCGCTGCGGAAACGAAGTATATCCAGCAGTGCTTTGATACTCATGTGTTACCTCATGATCAATGACGGATGACTATACCCGGAATAATGCCTTAAATGAATGATAAATGATTTGAGTTTATCCGTCTCATATCAAAATATGTGTTCTTCCGCAATTGGCAGGGTATTCCGTTTATAATGGACTGGTAATGCTGAAGAATAACCTTGGAAAACATGATTTCTATATACTGGCTGCGGTAATCCTCTCGCTTGTTTTTGCGGCAGTGACTGTTTTCGCGCTCTCTCAGAAGGAAAGACTGTTCATGGATGAAGTCCTTTCTTACTCAAGATCCACTCAGCCGGTGCTCCCTGCAGACAATTACAATATTCCTTATAATGTTACCTATACTGATCCGGAACAGATGTTTATCGAAAATGTATTGTCAGTTCCGAAGCCATTCAATTTCAAAGATGTATATATTCAGCAGCGTTCGGATGTTCACCCGCCGCTGTATTACTACCTGCTGCATTTCATCTGTTCGCTGTTTCCCGGGACATTCTCGATCTGGTATGCCGGTTTGATCAATATTCTCTTCGGAATCCTGACTCTGGTCATGCTTGGACGTATTATCCGTGTATTTACCGATGACCGGCTCACATATGTACTGTCACTTACTGTCTATATCTTTTCTCATGCGATCGTTTCACAGACTGTCTTTCTCCGCATGTATATCATGCTGGGCTTCTGGATCTCTGCATTAACATATCTGTTTATCCATGATCCTCTGCATGAAAAAGACATCAGATACTATATATACCTGTTTATTACCACATATTGCGGAATATCTACACATCACCACTTCCTGCTGTTTCTGGCGTCGGCATCCTTCGCATATCTCCTGCTTCTGCTGAAACACAGGCAATATAAGATCATCATGAAGCATACCCTGATAATAACAGCTGCTTTGGTTTGTTCATACTTGTCTTTTCCTGCCATGGTTCATCAGATCCGACATTCGGACAGAGCCATGGAAGCTGTCAGCAATCTGCAGGCTCCGCAGAACTATCCTCAGCGTTTTCAGACGATGACACACCTCTTGTTTGCGAATCTTTTCGGTCCGCAGTATCTTCCGTTTACACTTCTGACACTGTGCGGTGTACCCGCATTCTTAAAGCTCAGCAGCCACAGATCACAGATGATCCTTATCCTGATTTCGGCAGTCATCTTTTATATTCTGATCATCGTGACCGCAAGCTTTCAGATCGTACGCTACTTCTTCCCCATATACCCCCTGCTGATCATCCTGGTCTTCTTCTTTATCTGCTCACTGTTCAGGCTCTTTCCGCGAATTCAAAGAGTCTCTCCGATTATTGCTTTTGCGATCATCTTCATCGGTAATATATCGGCATACCGGCATATTCCGTTAGAATACTTATACACCGGTTACAGGAACAGGCTTCAGGAACTGGAACAGTATCAGGATACAGACTGCCTGTACCTTGTCCAGAACAAAAAACTGCAGGGAGCTGTATTCGCTGATTATGCGGAACTCTCCAAATACAAAACACTGACTCTTGCCGTGAAAGAAGATCTCGCGGACGCTGCTGCACTGCTCCGTGACAAAAAAGAGCTGATCGTTGTTACAGACAGCGGATATTTCTACACATCAGATACACTCTCCGAGGAGATAAGCGAACTGCTCAGACAATACGGTTTACCGTATCATGTAACAGATCTGGGTATGCTGACCGAATTTACGCATACCTATTACTGCAGACAGGAATAATCAGTTATCCCTGTCGGGAAGTCTGCCGGACTCTCTGCCGGATTTGCCAAAGCCGCCGGAGACCTGCTGCGTTATATTCTTTCCCGGGGAATGACCGCTGTACTTGACTATGTGCTGCTGATCATCTTTGTGGAGATCCTGATGATCAATAAAACAACCGCCAAGTACATCGTGCAGGCAGTTGTTATCCTCGTGAATTATCTGCTGTCCAAACGGTT
>CADBMY010000284.1 GCA_902795905.1 uncultured Erysipelotrichaceae bacterium | reverse complement strand
GCCAGTCCTTTCAGAATTACAGCTGCTGTATAGTTTTCCCTGTGTTCCTGGAAGATGAAGAGAGCCGCAATGATCAGACATGCGGGAATCAGAATATACATGATATTTCCTCCGAATCACTTCTGCTTATAATATACATGCAGAGAAACGGGTGTGGAGGTATGACAAATCACAGGAGATAAAGTGATGTCATGTTACAATATGTTCATATACTGATGAGGCTTCTTCATGAAAACAGATAGTACTGATAAAACTCTTTCTTACTACAATACACAGTCATCACAGTTCACCGGAGGTACTTTGGATGTAGAGTTTTCTGCGATCCAGGACTGGTTTTTAAGCTATCTTTCGCCGGGAGCTTCTGTGCTTGATTTTGGCTGCGGTTCCGGACGTGATACGCGGTATTTCCTGCAGAAGGGATATGCGGCAGAGGCATGCGACGGATCGGAAGAGATGGTCCGTATCGCTTCAGAGACCGCAGGAATTCCGGTAAAGAAGATGCTGTTTAACGAACTGGATGAGACAGAGAAGTATGATGGTATCTTTGCCTGTGCTTCCATACTGCATGTGCCGTATGCCGAGCTTCCGGATATCCTGCAGAAAATTCACCGGGCACTGAAGCCGGAGGGTATCGTGTATGTATCTTTCAAGTACGGTACCTTTGAGGGATACCGCAATAACAGGTACTTCACAGACCTCAATGAAGAGCATTTTCAGGCTCTTTTGGACATCTCCGGGGGATTTGTCATCCTCGAGGAAAAGATCACCTCAGATGCCCGTAAAGGCCGTGAGAACGAGAAGTGGCTGAATGTGATCCTCAGGAAATTATAGAAGTCTTACGTATATGAATATCTTTGATGCAGAACAGAATAAATACAGAGAACTGGATCTCAGGACTTTTTCTCATATCCTGGATGATCCCAGTGAGTGCTATAAGTTCTACTGGCTGGAAGCACTGATCGATCTTTTGGAGCCGGAAAGAGATGTCTACAGGTTCGAAGAGATCATTGACAGGATGATCGCTAACTGCTGGCATACGGTGACAACATACCACCTGTGGCTGGGACCGCGCAGAGCAGGCAGTAAGGAAGCACCAAACCAGTTGGAAAAGGTGATCAATACTTTGGAATCTCTGTGTCTTCTGACAGGAAGTGCCTCGGCAGAAGAAGTGATCCGCCAGCTGCACATCCATGACAAAGCAGTAAGAAAATACAAGTCGGATCTGACTCTGAATGTTCCTTATAGACTGCTGTCACCGTTTGTTAAGGAGATCACCGGTAGCGATAAGCGGTGGGGAAAGCGGGAGATCCTGGATATCATCAACAGATGTTCGGAGCATTCACGTCTGCCGTATACCTTTATCCGGGGCAAGAATCAGCTTGATAACCGTGTTGTATTAGATGAAGCCTGGAAAGAGTTCATCAGTGAGGAAACACCGATCCTGCAGGGATGGATAGAGTACCACAAGGTAATCTTCCTGCAGAGACGCAATCCTACCGTGCCGGGTATTATATATAAGCTTCGCGCTCAGGGTGATCTTACCCGCAGTCTGTCTGCGGTCAGAAAACTCTGGAAACCTCTGATCGAGACAGGGATGATCCTGGATATCTATACGGGTAAGGAACTGACACCAGCCCGGTATGAGATAGATCATTTCATTCCCTGGTCATATATTACCAATAATGAACTGTGGGACCTGATTCCTGCAGATCCGTCTTTCAACTCATCCAAGAGTAATTCTCTGCCGGACTGGGATACCTATTCGGGAAGGTTTTTCGACAGTCAGTATTATCTGTACAGAAGCATTCACAGCAATGAAACGATCATGAAACTCTTCCGAAAGTGCACAGCAGATAATCTCAGTATTCAGTGGGGATATGATCTTCTGAATAAACCTGATCAGACAAGAGAAGAATTCTCCAGAGTACTTTCGGAGAATATTAAACCAATCTACGACAATGCGGTAAGACAGGGATACAAGGTACAAAAGTGGGAACAGAAAGCAGTTTATTTCTGATCTGTCGGATAACCGTGAATTGCGTGATACAGATCTGCATAAAGTGCAGGTCTTTTTTTGCCTGGCACAAAAAATGTAACTGCGCAGTGGTTGAATAAAAATGCAGGCAGAAAACGAAGATGTCTGCGGCAGCAACGAGAAAGGAAAGTGAACATGAAAAACTTAAAGATGATTTTTGCGTCATTATTGGTGCTCTCATTGACAGCATGCAGTTCATCAAACGCCGGAGCAAATGCTTCACCCGGATCTCAGACATCCGGTACGGATGCTGCAGAAAAACAGGAGTCATCAAAACCGGCGGAAAGTGAGGTAAAGAAAGAGGATAAAAAGGAGATCACTTTCGAAAGTTTTGATGCAGTGGATAACGATGAGTGCAAAATTGTTATCAAGGATCTGGATCCGAAAGGGACATTTGGGTATACGGTAAATCTAGGACTGGAAAACAAATCTGAAGATAAAACATATATGTTTGCTGTTGACGCTGCTTTGATCAACGGTGTGGACTGCCCTCCGCTGTTTGCAACTGAGGTGGCTCCGGGAAAGAAGGCAAACAAAGAAATGATCTTTGCTACTTCTACACTTGAGAAAAACGGCATTAAGGAATTCACAGACATTCAAATTATGTTCAGAGTTTATGATTCCAATGACTGGTCAGCAGATAATGTGGCAAAAGAAGAGGTACATATCTATCCTTACGGAGAAGAAAATGCTGTCAGATTTGTCCGTGAACAGTCATCAGAAGATACTGTTCTTGTTGATAATGACTCTATAACTGCACTTGTTACGGGAATCGGTGAAGATGATATCTGGGGGTATACGGTATATCTCTATCTGGTCAATAAGACAAATTCCGAGGTAATGTTCAGCGTTGATAATGCTTCCGTAAATGGATATATGGCTGATCCTTTCTTTGCCAAACAATTATTGCCAAATTCATGCGCATTTGCATCAATGTCATGGGCTGATAAAACACTGGCAGAGAATGATATCAAAGAAGTGAAAGAAATTGAGTTTGATCTCCGTGTGTATGATAGTACGAACTGGACAGGAGGAGATATTCTGAAAGAAACATTTACGCTGAATCCGTAATGTGAATCCGAATTTCTAACCTGCTAATTGATTCCGCACAGACATTCCTGAGTAATTCTGCTATAACTGTTATTCTGTGAAAAAGACAATTTAGCAGTTGTTGACATGCTTTTATCAAAGATTTTATAATGAACTCAGAATTTGAGGTTTGTAACTCAGAACTTAAACTCTCTGGGGCTTATCCTTAGGCATAAATATAGTTTATGTTTTGGGGCTGCACGGAGAGTTTTCTGTTCAGAGGGGGAACGGAATACTGTATGAAGGTGATCAAGAGTATAAATAATAATATCTCTCTCTGTACTGATGCCAAAGACAGGGAAGTTATTGTTTTCGGGAAGGGTATAGGCTTTTACCGTCCCGGAGATGATATACCCCTGGGCAAGATCAACAGAACCTTCTATAACATCAAGGATACCGATTACGGTATTCTGCGCTCGATTCCTACAGTGGTGATCAATACAGCCATCTATATCATCGACATGGTATCTGATGAGCTCTCGGTCAACTATCCGTCTTCCAAGGCGATCTCCTTGGCGGATCACCTGCAGTTTGCGATAGACCGCAAAGATAAGAATATCTTCCTGCAGATGCCGATCCAGCAGGATATCCGCCTGTTATATCCGGAGGAGATGAACCTGGCCGAACGTTCTCTGCAGATCATCAAGAGTATGACAGGTATATCGCTTCCGCATCAGGAAGCCGGCAATCTGGCTCTGCATTTCATCGCAGACCGTCTTGAAGAAAAAGAAAAAACGGTACTGGATACGGACGTGATCACTGAGGAATGCACAAAGATCATCGAGAAGGAGTTCGCTACTCACATTGACCGTAATTCCTTTAACTACAGCAGATTTGCGACCCATCTGGATTATCTTGTACGACGGCTTGCGGTATCCGAACAGATCGAGAGTCAGAACGAAGAGCTGATCGAAGAGGTACGTAAGAATTATGCGGACACGTATGCATGTGCAGAAAAGGTAGCTGACTACCTGAGAGCGCAGGCCAGGGAAGATATCAGTGAAGAGGAAGTACTCTATCTGGTCATGCATATCAACCGGATGATATCCCGTATTTAACAAGTGTATTGACAGCGCTTACATTGCTGTTTACGATAAAAGTAGAAGTTAAGGATTGTAACTCAAAGATTCCGTTTGAGGCTTAACCTTAAGACATAAGTTATTTATGTGTTAAGTGTTGCCCGGACGGAATCTTTTTACATCATAAGAGAAAGGCAGGAGATGACCATGATCCAATTAGGTGTCTCACTCTACCCCGAACAGGAAACAGCCGAAGATATAGAGAAGTATCTAACCCTGACACAGAAGTATGGGTTTACCAAAGTGTTTACCAGTCTGTTTTCCGTAGAAGGGTCAAGAGAGGAGATCATTCGCTACTTCAAGACGCTGTGTGATGCTGCTCACAGACACGAAATGGAAGTCTATGGTGACTGTAATGCCCGCTTCTTTATGGAGATGGGAGCTTCTCCGGAAGATCTGTCTGTATTTAAGGAGATCGGCATTGATGTCCTGAGACTGGATCTGATGTTCGATGATGAACGGGATGTAGCGATCGTCAAT
>CADBMY010000283.1 GCA_902795905.1 uncultured Erysipelotrichaceae bacterium | reverse complement strand
TTTGACGGTGTCCTGATGTCAGGCAGCGGTTCTACCGTCTTCGGCATCACGAAGAGTGAGAGACTGGCCAGAGAAGCAGGACAGATCATGAGGAATAAAGGATACTTTACACGTACAGCGAGACCGCTGCGTTAGAAAGGAACACATATGGAAAAGAAACTCCAGGATAAGGTGATCGTGATCACCGGTACAACATCCGGTATCGGAGCCGGCATGGCAAAACTGTTTGCGAAACATGGTGCCAGGGTGATCGGCAGCGGCAGACGCGAAGAGAAGGGACAGGCTGTTGTCGAAGAGATCCGCAGAGAGGGCGGAGAAGCACACTTCGTACGTACAGATGTACTGGAACAGGATCAGCTGAAACATCTGTTCGATACAGCTGTAGAGCTCTACGGAAGGATCGATATCCTCGTCAATAACGCAGCGTATGAACCGACCAAGATCTTTGCGGAGAATACGTATGAAGATTACCGCAAGGTTATCGATACCAACCTCGGCAGTTATATCATGGCTTCGATCTATGCCCTTGAACATATGCGCAAGGCAGGTTCCGGCAAGATCCTGAATATCAATTCTGTAACCGCGGAACAGGTCGTACCCGGTGTCGGTATGTATGCGATCGCCAAGGCAGGCATCACGAACCTGACAAAGATCATCGCCCTGGAATATGCCAAGGAAGGCATCAGGTGCAACGAGATCAACCCTGGACTGATCCTGGCTGGCGCTTTTGAAGATCCGAAAGTGGTTGAATGGGCACATGATGCGATCGTCAACGGCACTCCCGTAGGCAGACTCGGTACGATCGAGGAGATCGCCAGTGCTGCTCTGTATCTGCTCAGTGATGAAGCAGACTTTGTCAACGGTACGTCGTTCTACATTGACGGCGGACGCAGACTGATCTGATATGAAGATCCTGATCATCGGCGGTACCGGCACGATCTCGGCACCGATCACACGCGCACTTTCGGCTGATCCCGATAACACGGTATACATGCTCAACCGCGGCAGGCACAGCGATCCGTTCGGGGACAGTATCATCCGTCTGCGTGCAGATATTCACGATACGGAGGCAGCAGAGCAGATCCTGCCGCAGGTCACCTTTGACAGTGTGATCGACTTTATCCTGTTTACCCGCGAAGATGCCGAAAGACGTACAGCGCTGTTTAAGAACAGGACAAAGCAGTATATCTTTATCAGTACGAATGTTGCGGCGGATCACGAATACAGACTGATCGCAGAGGAGAGTCTTCCGCTTGGCAACAGCTATTCCCGCTACGGCACAAACAAGGCCGAAGCCGAAAAGTACTTCCATGAAGCAGATATCCCGTATACGATCGTACGGCCGACACAGACATACAGCGATGCCCGCATACCGCTGAGTGTTAAGCCGGGCAGTTACTGGGCTGTCGTCTCCCGGATCCTGCGGGATCAGCCGGTGATCGTTCACGGTGACGGCGAAGGTATCTGGGCAGGAACCCACGCAGATGACTTTGCCCGGGCATTTATCCCGCTGGTAGGCAATACACGCACGCTGGGGGAGACATACCAGATCGTCAATCCGGAACCGTATACGTGGAATATGCTGTATCATACCCTGGGTGAACTGCTCGGGAAGGAAACGAAGATCGTGCACATCCCGACAGAATTTCTGATGCGCTGTCAGGAGTATGACTTCACCGAAAGCATCCGCGGAGATAAGTATCACTCGGTGCTGTTTGATATCCGGAAGCTGGAGGAAGTCACCGGGAAGCTGCACTTTGCGACAGACATGCGCACAGGTCTTCAGAAATATCTTGCGTATATGGATGAACATCCTGAGCTGAAGACAGAAGATCCGGACTTTGACGCATGGTGTGACAGGGTCATTACAGCATATAAAGAGGCATCAGACAGCTTTGCAGAGTACCTTTTGAACGCATGAAGAAGCACAGCAGTGCTTCTTTTTTACAGTCAAAGGCATGATTTTGCGAAAGTATAACAGATAATCTGAATAAAAGGGCTTTCTGTGAATAATTAATAAGAGATATCAGTTATTATCTTGA
>CADBMY010000282.1 GCA_902795905.1 uncultured Erysipelotrichaceae bacterium | reverse complement strand
GCTGAGAATTCGAATACAACTACACATGCGGCAGAATTCTGGATGATCGAACCGGAGATCGCCTTTGCGGATCTGGATGATGATATGGATCTGATCGAAGATATGGTCCGTTACTGCATCCAGTACGTGCAGGACAACTGTCCCGAAGAGATCAAGTTCTTCAATGACTTTGTCGATAAGACACTCTGCGAGAGACTGGAACATGTCAAGAATTCCGAATTCCGCAAGATGGATTATACCGAGGCAATCGAGATCCTGAGGGGTGCTGCTGAAAACTTCGACAACAAGAATATCTTCTGGGGTATGGATCTGAATACCGAACATGAAAGATATCTGACTGAGAAAGTTGTCGGCGGACCGGTCTTCCTGATCAATTATCCGAAGGATATCAAGGCTTTCTACATGCGTCTGAATGATGACGGCAGGACAGTCGCAGCGTGCGATCTGCTGGTACCGGGTGTCGGTGAACTGGTCGGCGGCAGCCAGCGTGAAGAGCGTCTGGATGTGCTTGAGGGCAGAATGAATGAGCTGGGTATGAACCTTGATCATTACCGCTGGTATCTTGATCTGCGCAGATACGGCGGCTGTAAACATGCCGGCTTCGGTCTTGGCTTTGAGCGTCTTGTCATGTATGTGACAGGCATGCAGAATATCAGAGATGTGATCCCGTTCGCAAGAACACCGCGTAATCTCGACTTCTGATCGATGGACAGTGCATCAGGCACTGTCTTTTTTTATGCAGGATACAGTATAATATATCGGTATGCTTTATCAGGTAAGTCAAGGTTCAAAATCCTTTGGGGCTGATACGATCTTTGAAGATGTACAGTTCATGATCAAGGGAAACGAAAAGATCACGATCGTCGGACGCAACGGCTGCGGGAAGACGACTTTTCTGCGCTGCATCACCGGTGAATATGCGTTTGACAAAGGATCGGTATCGATCCAGAACGGCATCCGTATCGGGTATCTTGCACAGCAGGTGCTTGAACATGATGACTGGACGGTCGAAGAAGAACTGAAGACGGTATTTGAACCGGTATTTGCGATGCAGAGGGAACTCAATGCTCTGGAAGAGACGATGCTGACAGACAGCAGTGATAAGGTCCTGGCACGCTATGCGGATGTACAGGAGCGTTTTGAGGCCATGAACGGATATGCCTGGGAAGCAGAGATGCATACGGTATTTACCCGGTTTGGCTTTACTGTTCAGGATCTGCAGAAGAAGGTCTCCGAGTTCTCGGGCGGTCAGCGTACACGGATCGCTTTTGCCAAGCTGCTGCTTTCCAAGCCGGATATCCTGCTGCTTGATGAGCCGACCAATCATCTTGATCTGGAGACGATCGAATGGCTGGAAGGCTATGTACGGAATTATCCCAAAGCCATCGTCATGGTTTCGCATGACCGCATGTTCCTTGACCACACGACGGATGTTGTCTATGAGATCGAATACGGTCATATGACTCGATACATCGGCAATTACACGTCATACCAGGAACAGAAAAAGAATAATACGGAGAAGATGCAGGCGGCTTACAGACGTCAGCAGGCTGAGATCGAACGCCTGGAGGCACTGATCGAGAAGTTCCGTTATAAGAAGAATAAGGCAGCTTTTGCACAGTCAAAGATCAAGTACCTTGATCGTATGGATAAGATCGATCCGGTGCGGGAAGGGGATACCAAGACATTTCATGCGCGCTTTACCCCGGCCAGAAGAGGCGGACAGACCGTTCTTGAAACGGATAAACTGGGTATCGGGTATGATCATCTGCTGACAACGGTGACGATGTCTCTGCAGAGAGGTCAGCGTATCGGTATCCTGGGACCCAACGGAACCGGCAAATCCACTTTTGTCAAAACACTGATGGGACTGGTAAAACCGCTGTCCGGTACATATCTCTACGGGCATCAGATCGATCCCGGGTATTTTGACCAGCAGCTGGCACAGTTCTCTTCCGGCAAGACCGTTCTGGAGGAGATCTGGGATGAACACCCCGATCTTGACCGTACTGCGATCAGAAGTGTACTGGGACAGTTCCTGTTCTCAGCCGATGATGTATTCAAACTTACGGATGTTCTCTCCGGCGGTGAGAAAGTGCGTCTGTCGCTGGCCAAGCTGCTGCTGCAGAATGCCAATCTGCTGATCCTGGATGAACCGACAAATCATCTGGATATTCCCAGCAAGGAGGCTCTTGAAGATTCTCTCTCCGAATATACCGGAAGTGTGCTGTTTGTGTCACATGACCGTTATTTTATCCGCAGGCTGGCCAATGCGCTGATCGTCTTTGAAAACGGCGAAGCTGTCTTCTATGACATGAATTATGATGAGTATGAAGAGGGGATAAAGAAACAGGAACTGCAGGAAGCAGCCAGAAGAAAAGCGGAGAAACCGGAACCTGTAAAGGAAAGGGCAATGTCGCCGGAAGCTCTGCGCCGCGAGATCAGCAGGACCGAAGAGGCGATCACCAGAAAGGAACAGGAACTGGAGGATCTGCGGGCTCTGCGTTTTGAACCGGAGTATTATCAGGATTACCAGAAGATGGCAGTACTGGATGAACAGATCGATGATGTACATAATGAACTGGCACATCTCTATGAAAAGTGGGAAAAACTATCAGAATAGTTTACGGTATAATAAATATAGCGGATAAGGAGAATGATCATGTCTAAATGCTTGATAGCACAGTCGGGCGGTCCGACATCTGTTATTAATTCCACGATTGCAGGAATCATTAAGGCTAACCAGATGAATCCTGTCTATGATACTGTGCTCGGAGGTCTGAACGGAATCGAGGGGATCCTCAATGAGCGTTTTGTTGACCTGACAGACATGACAGATGAGGAAAATCGCATCCTGCAGCAGACACCGGCCGGGGCACTGGGTTCCTGCCGCTATAAGCTGAGAAGGGATAATGTGGATGATATCAAGAAACTGATTCGGATCATGGAAAAGCATGATATCGAGACACTGTTTTATACCGGCGGCAATGATTCGATGGACACGGTGGCAGCTCTCTCCGAATATGCACAGGAACATGAGATCACCGGACATCGGTTTATCGGCTGTCCGAAGACTGTGGATAACGATCTTCTGGGCACGGATCACAGTCCCGGCTTTGGCTCTGCCGCAAAGTTTATCGCCTCCACGGCGCTGCAGACATGGATGGATCTGAGTGTCTATACCAGACAGGAAGTATTCATTCTGGAGACGATGGGCAAGGATGCGGGATGGCTGGCAGCTTCGGCATGTCTATCCGGGATCGTTGATGTTCTGGTGCTTCCGGAGATGGTATTTGACAGAGCATCATTCCTGGCAGCTGTCAAGGCATGTGTCAGAAAGAAAAACAAGTGCTATATCGTGATCAGTGAGGGTATACACTACGCTGACGGTACACTTGTATCGGCTTCCGGCGAGAAGTATGCCGGTCAGTCAGTACCGGGAAGTGCCGCAAATACGATCAAGAATATGATCCTGACATCCTATACAGCTTCACGCTGCCGTGTACAGGATCTCAGTACATCGCAGAGATGTCATGGTACGGAGCGTTCACTGACAGATGTTACGGAGGCTTTCCGGCTTGGTGTATCTGCGCATATGCATTCTGCCGATCCTGCCTTTACCGGCAAGATGGTCGCCTTAAAGCGCCGTGATACAGAAGCATATGATACGGAGTATGTCGCTGTGGATGTGCATGAGGTGGCGAATAAGATCCGGTATTTCCCTGCGGAATGGATCCTGCCTGATTACCAGGGCATCACTGAGGAAGCATATGCGTATCTCAGACCGCTGATCAAGGGTGAGCCGAGCGTCATGATGAAGGATGGTCTTCCGGTCTACTGCAAGCCGTATTATCTGCGTTAACCGACATAATAAATACCGGTATCTGATTTACAGATACCGGTATGTTTTTACTTGTCTATCGTTTCTACACTGGCAGGTTCAGCAGCAGCGGTGATCCTGGCGATATCCTCGGGAGTGAGATGAATATCCAGACACTTTACGGTATCACGGATGGTCTCTTCACGGCGGAAACCGATCAGCAGGTTCATATCATCGTACTGTGTCATTGTCCAGGCTTCAAACAGGACTGCCCAGGAACAGTTATACTTTGCGGGGAGGTCGCTGAGAGTCTCATAGAAGGTCTTCAGCTTTTCCCTGTGATCTTCTTCATACCACGGCAGTCTTGCGCGGATATCGCCTTTTTTGAAGCTTCTGGCAAGCTGTTCGGGACCGGTCAGGAAGCCTTCCTCAAGAGCACCGTAGACCTGGAAGGTCGTTCCGTGTTTCCGGCAGGTATCGAAGTATGCCTGTCCGTGCAGAGGGGCGATCAGCGAATACTGTTCCTGCACCAGGGCGATATTGCCGTACTTTGCGTATTCATCAAGATCTGCAGGCTGACTGTTGGAAAGACCGACTGTACGGATCTTTCCTTCCTTGATCAGTTCATTCAGGGATGCCATGGTCTCGGATACCGGCCATGTCGGACATACATAGTGGACGATGATCACATCGATATAATCCGTATTCATCCGCAGCAGGGATTCTTCGACATCCTTGCGTACAGCGGCTGCACTGG
>CADBMY010000281.1 GCA_902795905.1 uncultured Erysipelotrichaceae bacterium | reverse complement strand
TGATGAATTCTACATGCTGTATCTGAAGCCTTGGGAAGAAGGCTATAAACCTGCCGATGATATCCTGAAGGCTACAGACTTCCGCACTGCTTCTGAGCCGGAAGCCGCGGAAACACCAAAAGCCGAGGAATCACCTAAAGCCAACTAATGAAAAAAGCTGAGATGATCTCAGCTTTTTTCATACACCTGCGGTTTTATTTTTTCGGTTCCCGGCAGTAGAAATTGTCGATCTCCGCTTTCATGTTCTGAGGGATCTCCTTCGGCACCGGGATGATGTAGGCGTTTGCCATCTTGGCTGTAAAGGAAGTGATGAAGTCGATATCTTCGTTCATCAGACGTTCGTTGACATGCTCAAGAACATCGAGACAGGAATGGATCGTACCGCCCTGCATATTGCCGCCTCTGCCGATGGAAACCGCCGGAATACCGACATCCGCAAACGATGTAGAGTCGGAAGAAGCCACACGCTGTGAGGATCTGATCGGGAAACCAATCTCCTTGCCGTAATAGTCAATAAAGTGAACCAGACTCTCGGGACCTGTCACTGCCGCAAAACGTCTGCCGAGGACAGAGCCGATCATATCGATATTAACGTTGAGACGGGCCTTCTCCACTTCATCCGGATGCATCTTACAGTAAGCCTCTGAGCCGAAACATCCTCTCTCTTCGGAACCGCACCAGACAAGACGCACCGTGTGTCTGGGCTGATTCTTGGCAAAGTACTGTGCCATAC
This sequence comes from uncultured Erysipelotrichaceae bacterium, assembly GCA_902795905.1. GTDB lineage: Bacteria > Bacillota_I > Bacilli_A > Erysipelotrichales > Erysipelotrichaceae > Bulleidia. The sequence continues at coordinate 2,786 of CADBMY010000281.1, read as the reverse complement.
CGTACAGGCAGACAGAACCTGTGCCGTTATCCCAGTAGCCCTTGGAATGCGGAACGGTGTCAAAGTGGGCGGAACAGATCACTGCTTCATCATCTTCCCAGCCCGGGATCTCACAGATGACATTGTAGGAGTCCGCTGTGCTGCGCTGCTGTTTGATCGTTACTTTTACTTCAGATGCCTGCAGATTGATCATCTCCATGGCATCTTCCACCTTCAGGTTGATACCGGGCATATCCCCGTATTCATGCAGAGGCGGACGGAATTCCTTCTGGTCCAGATCTACCTTCTCCGTATAATCGATATTGCCGTTAAAGGTGATAAAGCCGACACAGCCGGTCCTGGCAAACTTCTTGTATCCGGCATGTCCCGCTGTTCCGTTGACCAGCAGGAACTTGCCTTTTGCCTGCTTCTTCATCACTTCCGTGTCATCTTCAAAGTACAAGAGAGGAGCCACCAGTCCGTCACAGTCAGCACCGCACTGATAGGCAGTCGCGTTGTATTTCTTCTGGTATGGTTTGGTGACCTCAAAGCTGACTTCCTGGATCTCCGCCCACTGGGTCGGGAAGGTCTCGATCTTCGCTTCCAGTCCCAGAGCTTCAACCGAGGCTTTGATGATCTCGGCGGCTTTCAGTTCTTCCGGTGTTGTACTGACACGGACAAAACCTATTTCCTTGAGTAACTCGTAAGCAGTTTTCATGATTCTCTGACTCCTTTTTTCATAGAATGAAATTATTTTACATTACTTCCGCAGTATATACAACGGATAAATACAGAAGTGGTATTATTATACTTGAAGATGTAATTCACTAAAGAATAATTCAGAACATATCCGGTAACTGTCATGGGATGAAGGGAGGATGATCCTTATGAAATTGCTGGGCAGACTCAACAGCCCTGTCATGTACATGATCTGCGGAAGTATTATCGCATTCGTGGCCGTGATCTGCGTGATCTTCGGCGTACGGGCATACAGGACAGGCAAGGCACTGGGTATCGACGAGAGTAAGATGAAACGTGTGATCATCGCAAGTGCGACCTTCACGGTTCTGCCGAGTATCGGTATTCTGCTCGGTGTGATCGCACTGTCGGGAAGTCTTGGGACACCGTGGCCATGGCTCAGGCTTTCGGTCATCGGTGCTCTGCATTACGAGACACAGGTTGCGGAGGCGGCAGCAGAAGCTGTCGGTATCGGCGGTCTCTCCATTGCCGGGATGACACCTGAAGCCTTCGTTACGATCGCCTTTCTGATGAGTATTGGCATCATGTGGGGCATGGTGCTGATGATCGTTAACGGCAAGGCATATGCCAATAAACTGATGGCGCCTAAGCAGACTGACAGGAAAACAAAGAAAGGCAGGATCGATCTCTCCGGTTTCGGAGATACCGCCATGACCGCAATGTTTATCGGCCTTGTGTCTGCGTATATTGCCGGTTATGCCGCATCCATCATCTCCGGTAACGGTGCCTTTACCTTTACCGGCAGTCCCCTGCCCCTGGCTGTAGCAGCAGTGTCATCTGCCGCCATGTGGGTATTCATCCGCATTCGTGAGACAAACGGTGCTGAGTGGCTGGACAGCTTCTCGGTGGCAGGCAGTATGCTTATCGCAATGATCTCAGCGATATTCTTCGGAAAGATCATGTAAGGAGAGTTCAGGATGAATAACGAAAGAAAACAGAATGAAGTCTATACACAGTATCTGGAGAATACACACCGTCTCGGACGTATCTTTACCGCTGCCGTGCTGATACTGCTGATCGGTGCCCCGTTCCTGATGGGAGCGTATCTTGGAGCGATGCCGAACCTGTCAGCCGCTGTCAAGGCATTCCTTGGTGTCGGTATCGTCTATCTGATCAGCTGTATCGTTGAGTATCTGATCTATCTGCCGATGCTTGGGGCCGGAGGCAGTTACCTGGGATTTATTACCGGCAACCTGATCAACATGAAGATCCCCTGTGCGATCAATGCCCGGGATATCGTCGGTGTAAAGAGCGGCACACCGGAGAATGAGATCGTTTCCACATTGTCCATTGCGGCTTCCTCACTGGTGACGATCCTGATCCTGGCTGTCGGCGTTGTGCTGATGATCCCCCTGCAGCCCTTTCTGCAGTCAGAAGCCCTGCAGCCGGCATTCGAAAATGTTGTCCCGGCACTGTTCGGGGCCATGGCCTGCAAGTACTACCGCACAAACAAAAAGGTGGCTCTGATCGTACTGACATTCATGATCCTGTTATATATCCTTGTTCCTTCACTGCTTGGGTCTGTCAGTATGATGATCATCCCAAGCGGTGCCCTGGCAATCATCCTGTCGTATCTGAGCTTCAGAAAAAAGGAGGCGAGAACAGATGCTTAAGACAATACTGTACATCCTGCTGGGCGTGATCGGTCTCGTTCTGGTCCTGGTGCTTATTGCATTAGTCAAAACCCTGCTTACACCGGTAAAGACTTCACCCTGGATGCCAAAGACCGATCCCGAAAGAGAAAAGCTCTATGCCGAAAAGCTTTCTGCGATGGTGCGCTATGAGACCGAATCCGCCAAGGGTGAGATACGCAGAGAGAAGTTCCTCGGCTTCCATAAACTGCTGGAAGAGCTCTTCCCGCTGCTTCACCAAAATCTGGAGAAGACCGAGATCGAAGGAAGTCTTCTGTATTACTGGAAAGGCAGAAAACACGATAAGCCGATCGTACTGATGGGGCATCAGGATGTCGTACCGGCGGAAGGTGAATGGAAACACGATCCCTACTCCGGAGATATCGCGGAGGGAAAGGTCTGGGGCCGCGGCAGTGC
>CADBMY010000280.1 GCA_902795905.1 uncultured Erysipelotrichaceae bacterium | reverse complement strand
GACCATGTATATACCGGGTTCCGTGATATCCACGATACCACCTTTGTCCAGTAACGGCTGCAGGATCTCATTGCCGTTTTCAAATATATGCATCGTTTCCTCCGTGCCGGTCATTCCTGTACAAATTTCATCAGGAACTCCCGTATCGCTTCACACATCTCTTCGAGATGATAATCGAAGCAGTGTGAATCCCCATGGATGATCTTCAGGGTGGCATTCTGATACCGTTCTGCCGCCCATACCGAATACTTCATGTCTACGGTCTTATCTGCGTCTCCGTGCACCAGCAGGACAGGTCCCTTGTACTGTGCGATCGCATATTCCGTATCCAGAAGCCCTGCCGCACGTACATAGTTACCCTTGATCCGGTGACTGCCGAAGTATACGTATTCCGGCACATGACCGGGCTCAAACACCATTCCGCGGTGGCTGCCCTTTCTGGCCATGTCCGTGATCACGATACCAGGTGCCAGAGGTATCACTGCCTTGTATGCGTCAGGTCTCATCCCGGCTGCCAGGATCACATCGAGACCGCCCTGGGAGTGACCGCAGAGATACAGGTCTGTGACCCAGTCCTGCGCAAGCGCCCAGTCTGTGACCGTCATCGTGTTGTTTAACCACTTGAAGAGATCATGGTCTTCAAAGGCACCGTCACTCTGTCCGTGTCCGTACATCTCCACCCTGAGCACCGCAAAGCCGCATTCCTTCATCGTCTCTGCCGCTGCCAGGATATGCCTTTCCTCCATATTGCCGGTAAGACCGTGGATCAGGATCACCAGCGGACATCTGTCTTTTCCTTCCGGACGGTCAAGCTTACTGTGCAGCCGGATAGCACCATCATTGATGAAGAATTCCTGCATGCCTACCTTCCGCCCATCATCTGGTTCAGTACCGAGAAAAGACCGCTGGCGTTAACGACACCGTTGGCATTTACAGCACTGCCGGAAGCCTGGTTCAGGATATTGTACAGGGTCGCATACTGCTGATTGTTGTTATAACTGCCGTTAACGAAGTTCAACAGATTCTGCAGTCCGGAATTGGAGTAGTTACTGCCGGTAAGACCCAGGAAGTTACCCAGTCCGGAGTTTGTATTATAGGCATTGCCAAACAGACCGGAAGCGTAGTTATTGCCGAAGATACCGTTACCGTAACTGTTTCCGTACAGACCGTGATAGATACCGTTATTGTTCGTATTGGTGTTATAGCCAAGCAGTGAACCAAGCAGACCGATCGCCGAGTTACTGTAGGTATTGGCATTCTTTCTCTTGAAGAGCTTGAGCAGAACGATGATCAGCAGGATCTCCTTGAGATCAAGCTTACCGTCAAACAGTGCCCGTACAGCCCTGTTGTCGGATGCTTTCCTGCCGGTGACACCGCCGACGTAGTTGACGAGATCCTTAGCATCAAGAGCCCCGGAAGAAGCCAGGAACAGCTGTACGACCGGATTGTCGTTCAGCTCTTTGGCCACGGTATTTGCTTCCTGCTGTGTAATACCGCCGAGAATACCCGCAAACGGATTCCCTCCGGCTCTTGTCGGAGCTTCGGAACCATGAAGAAAATAGTTCAGCAGTTCGGGATCGTTATCGATCGCCTGAAGGACTTTATTCGTATTATCTGTAATCATGAGAAACCTCCTGTTAATGCCATTATATCAAAAGTTTACGACCCTGCTGCGGAAAGAAAAAACGGTCTTTACACAAGACCGTTAAGAGAGTTTCCTGTAGAGGAAGTTGCCAAGCATCTGCACCAGCTGTACGAAGACGATCAGGATGATCGAACAGATGATCAGATAACTTGTATTGTAGGACTGATAGCCGTAGCGTATCGCGATATCGCCGAGACCGCCGCCGCCGACCGTACCGGCCATGGCCGAATACCCGATCAGACTGATCGTCAGCAGGACGATACCGTTTAACATTCTGGGAATAGATTCCTTGATATAGACCCGGAACAGGATCTGCCAGTCACTGGCACCGAATGAACGTGCTGCCTCGATCACCCCGGGATCTGTCTCCCGAAGACTGGTCTCGAAGACTCTCGCAATGTAGGGGATAGCAGATACCGTCAATGGTACGATCGCAGCCGTCGTACCGATCGACTTGCCAGCCACAAACCGTGTAAACGGAATGATGATCACAAGCAGGATAATAAACGGAAATGAACGGAAGACATTGACGATAAAGCTCAATGCCTCATAGACAGGCTTGTTGGGACGCAGTCCGTCAGGCGCTGTCAGGGTCAGGATGATCGCCGGAATGAAGCCGATGATCACCGATAACAGTGTTGACCAGAAGACCATATACAGTGTCTGCCTGGTCGCATTCATGATCACAGCACTCATCACAATACCTCCCATGACACACCTGTACGGTCAAGGTATGCCAGTACTTTCTCTTTATCTTCTTCTTTGACGTTGATCACAAGACTGCCGTATACACTGGAACGGAAGTCCTCCAGCTTGGCCCAGCAGATATTGAAATTGGTATCCAGTTCTCTGGCCATCATCGTGATCACGGGATCGGAGCTCTGATCCGTAAAGAACATCTGTATATTTACACCGGTCTCCGGCAGTAAGGCACTCTCTTCCTGCAGGAAGGCTTTGACTTCCTTGATCGGTTTGACAAACAGTTCTTCCGGTCTTCCTTCTGCCAGTACCTGTCCTCCCTTGAGGAACGATACACGCTCACAGATCTGCTTAACGACTTCCATCTGGTGGGTGACAACAATGATCGTGATGCCAAGCTTGCGGTTGATCTCCTGCAGCAGAGAAAGAATACCTCTTGTGATGGCCGGATCAAGGGCACTGGTCGCCTCATCGCACAGCAGGATCTTCGGGTCCAGCACCAGCGCTCTGGCAATCGCCACACGCTGTTTCTGACCGCCTGAAAGTTCTGCAGGTCTGGCATGGATCTTATCCTCCAGACCGACAAGCTCCAGCAGTCCGCGGATCTTCTCCTTCGCTTCCGGTGTCTTTGTCTTCATACCCCAGAACTTCATCGGCAGAGCTACATTGTCATAGACATCCAGTCTGCTTAACAGATTGAAATTCTGGAAGATCATGCCCATGTTTTTCTGCAGAAGATGAAGCTTTTTGGGATCTTCCAAAGATACCTGCGTACCGTCAACGGTGATCGTACCGGACTGGAAATCCTCCAGACCGTTGATACACCTGAGCAGAGTGCTCTTGCCGGCACCGCTCTGTCCGATGATCCCGTAGATCTCACCGTCATGTATCGTGATATTGATACCTTTCAGGACATCCAGGTCACCGAAGCTCTTTCTTACATCTTTGATCTCTATCATGTTTCACCTCGGAAAGTCATACAGCGTCACTGATAAAGTGCCGCTGTATGAAGTATACTGCATTTTTCGGAAATGTGTTTAGCCGTTGATCTCTGTGATCTTTTCGGGATCTGTCGGCGCACCGTTCAGAAGACCCAGGGCATTCAGGAAGTCGATTGCTCTTCCGTAGTTGTCTGTGTCGTTCGGAACACCGATCGTCGCACCGTCAGGGATCTCTTCCAGTGTCTTATACTTCTCTGTATAGACACCCATCGGTTCGATATGGACACCGACAGCAGCTGCCAGGTGCAGGCCTCTTTCATCATTCTGGTTGTTCAGATAACCAAGTGTCTGGAAGTAGTTGGCATCCAGTTCACCCTCTTCAAGAGATGTATTCGGCAGTACATAGTCACTGAATTCAACAACTTCCAGTGTCCATCCATGTTCAGCCAGAACGTCCTTAATTACATTATTCAGGATCTCGGCATGCGGAACCAGCGTAGCACCTACACTGATCGTTGTATCATCACCGGAAGCCTCAACGATCTCACCGCCGCTGACCGGATTGCCTTCAGCATCGATGAACGATGTAATCACAGCACCCTTGTATGTATTCTCGATATATGCCTGAACTTCCGGGGATGTGATCGCAGCGATCAGTGCCTTAGTCTTATCGGACTCTTCTTCACCCTGTCTGACTGCCAGGTAGTTTGTACGCCTAACACTTGTCTCGGTATCGAATTCCTCACCGGCGATTGCAGGATGGCTCTCGTTCAGCTTTGCCTCAAGCGCGTAGTTGCCGTTAATGACTGCGATATCCAGATCAGGAAGGTTCAGGGGCAGGTTGGCTGCCTCGATCGGAGTGATCTCATAACCGTGCGGGTTGACGCTGTTTTCGGAAGCTGCTTCCGGAGTTGCTGTGGCTGTGCTGCCGCCGGCAGGGGCTGATGATGATGAGCAGCCTGCCAATACTGCTGCGAGTGCTAATGCGGATAATGTTCTGATCGTCTTTTTCATGCGTTTCTTTCCTCCTTTTTCCTTGCCTTGAAAAGGGGTTGTTTCAGGTCTTAAAACAAAACTGCGCCCCTGTATAAGGACGCAGTATCTTACGTGTTACCACCTTACTTCAAAATAACCTCACGGTCATTTCCTCTTCAAGTACGCTGAGATGTCATCAGATATACTCTATGCCTGTAACGGGGCCGTCCGGTATGATCTACATTTCGACCATACAGCTCCAAGACCATGTTCATCAGTTCTTCCGGCATCCCCTTTCAGCATACAGGGACTCTCTGTGGCTTTCCGAAGTGACTACTCTTCTCTTCATCGCCTATGTCTGTATTTTAGCACTGTCGCAACACTTGTCAATCACTTTTCTGAAACTTTTTTGTAAATTAATGTAAACAGTTTCAGACTATTCTGTGTCCTTCACGATCTCACTGACAGGATATTCCGGTCCGGTCTCTTCAAAGCTGATCGTACCGGAAGCCAGTCTGGCACCGCAGTAGGCAAACACATCCCGGCCGTGGAAGATCTCCGACTTGGCAGACCAGATATTTCCCTTATAGCGGTTGATGTTCTGGTCGATCTCACGCACTTCCCG
>CADBMY010000279.1 GCA_902795905.1 uncultured Erysipelotrichaceae bacterium | reverse complement strand
TCGATCGTGACCGTCGGTCTCCACTGCAGTTTCTCCATTGCCAGTGAGATATCCGGCTTTCTTCTGATCGGATCATCCTGCGGCAGTTCCCTGTAGATGACCTTTACATCGGCACCCGTAAGCGTGATCACTTTCCCGGCCAGATCCTTTACCGTACGTTCATCGGGATTGCCGATATTTACCGGTCCCGTGAAACCTTCCTGATTCATCATCCGGATCAAAGCTTCCACGGTATCATCGACAAAGCAGAAACTTCTGGTCTGTGAACCATCTCCGTATACTTCAACATCCCTGCCCTGCAGAGCAGCAACGATGAAATTTGAGACGACCCTGCCGTCATTCATCGCCATCCGCGGTCCGTAGGTATTGAAGATCCTGACAACACGGATATCTATACCGTACTGTCTGTGATAGTCGAAGAACAGTGTCTCGCTGACCCGTTTTCCCTCGTCATAGCAGGCTCTGGGCCCGATCGTATTCACATTGCCGCGGTAGTTCTCCGGCTGCGGATGGATCAGCGGATCACCATAGATCTCACTGGTACTTGTCAGCAGTACCCGGGCTCCTGTCTTTTTTGCCAGATCCAGGACGTTGATTGCACCCTGCACACTGGTTCTTACGGTTCTTACCGGGTCTTTCTGATAATAAATTGGACTGGCAGGACATGCCAGATGATAGATCTGGTCTACTTCTACATCAAAGGGATCCATGACATCCTGTTGAAGAAAGGTAAACCTGTCGTTACCGAGCAGATCTTCGATGTTACGTATAGCACTGGAAAACAGATTGTCCAGACAAATAACTTCATTTCCCTCCTGAATCAATCTGTGTGCAAGATGAGATCCTATAAACCCGGTACCGCCTGTAATCAGTATTCTCATTTCCTGTATTCCTCACCGTTTTCAAGAATCTTTTGTATGATTCTGGTTGTACTTTGCGATGCCGTATACGGGAAAAAACGAATATCTGCACCGAGTTCCCGAAGCTCTTCTCTCTCCTTCTCCCAATAGGGATTGCCGGCATGATCATCTCCGGAGAAGAAACAGTCATATGGTCTTTTATACCACTCACCGATTCTGGATACTTCATCTCTGATGATCACAGCCTCATCTACGCCCTTCACTGCCTCAATGATCTGTCTGCGCTCTTCTTCCCCGATCACCGGGTCATGACCCTTAAAATGACGCACAAGGTCATCTGAAAGCACACCGACTCTAAGGTATTCACAGTGTTCACAGGCATTCCTGATCAACTGCAGATGTCCGACATGGAACAGATCGAACACCCCCATCAGTAATCCGATTTTATACTCTTTTACTTGCATCGATATCTATTATTGCTTGAATAAATGCATTATTCAAGGATAAAACAAATTTATTGGCATAAATCACATGTATCCTGCGAATATCATCTCTTCCTGACATTTGCATTCAGAACTTATATATCCAGTCTCTTCGTTTTCGGATTCCACAGTGTGCACTTTTCACAAGGGGTATTCGGCAGCGGATTGCCGTTTCGCAGCAGTGATGCGCATGTCTTCAGGTATATCGGTGAGTTGATACAGTTGAGAAAGCCATTCTCAAAGACATTCAGACCCCAGTCACTCCTGTAAACATTACAGCACCCAAGCAGCCTGCCGTCCCAGTTGATCTGGGGTGAATGGATCAGCATTTCACAATAAAACACAGAATTATCACTTATGTGCACATTGTTCTGCTGCTTTGGCAGATGATTTCCACCGTTACCCTCGGCTGCTTTTTCCTGCAGTATTTCTCTTACTGCGGATGCTTCTTTGACATTCCAGGATTCTTTAAACTCCATTATCATGCCCAGTTCTTTCGCCAGCTCTTCTGCCTTTTCGATATCACAGAGATTGTGTTTCATCAAGACATACTGCCAGATAAGCTGCGGATACACTGTGCCGTACTTTCTTTTTAGTGCATTCAATCTTCGAATATTGGTTATTACCTGTTCAAAATTACCATTGCGGCGATATACAGAATACACATCCTGTGATGCTCCGTCAATGGATACTCTGATTTTCTTTACCGTACCATTAACAAGGGAAGACAGCACTTCATCTGTCACATAGTTAAAATTTGTACCGTTGTCTATCGTGATCTCTATATTCCGCTTTTCTGCCTCGGCAAGGATCTCGTGAAGATGCGGATGAATAAAAGGTTCTCCGCTGTTTGACAGTTCAACCCTGCGGATAAAGGGGTTTTCATCCAGAAATGTGCAGAATTGTGAGACAGTCACCAAACCGCTGCCGATCGTCTGTGCCGGCGAGATCCTCATATAACAATCTCGGCAGTTCAACTGGCAGAGTGAACAGATATCAAGACGGACAGCTTTAGGCTTCAGATACACCGTACCGTTTTCAAGACAGTCTGCGATCCATGCTTTGGGAGTAATGATCCTGTTTTCGCTCACACCGTAATTCACCAGTACTTTCTGGATATCATGCACAGTCTGCGGATCGGCAACCGTGATCACGACCGGAATATCATAGTATTTTCCTGAATTAAGGACCTCCGGCTTATATACTGCAAAAGAAAAACTGCTGATTCCTTCATCACCAGCATCTTTATCTACCGCAAATAGTACACTGTTTTCACATCCCGGGTATTCACGCAGGAATCTCCGGCAGCGTCTTCCAACCCCGTATAGAATAACTCTTTCGGAAGCCATTTCTTGTCTCCTTTCGGGTGCATTCTGTTGTTTTGCCTTATGTATTACGCAGTTTAGATCCGTAAAGCTGACTATCAGCTGCGGAAAGAGGAATGATGTGCCCCCGACGGTAACTGCAGGCTGCAGACTGACACACATTAATAGAGTAGTACATACCCCTGCTTCGCGCAAGGTCAATCTATGATCGTCTGCTGTTCAGTTCTTCTTCCACCCGGTTCAGTGTATTAAAGAATCTGTGGGTGGCGATCATCGGTCCGAAGCAGAGTATACCGAAGACATTCCAGCCGAACATATGACGGAAAGACGTATGTTTTCCTTCGATCCCCAGCTCTTCTGCCTTCGCTTTCAGTTCTTCGGCGATCTGTGCCATCCAGACCAGAGTATAGATAAATAATGTCGGTATCCCCAGTACATAAGCGATCCAGTACCTCTGTGTTCTTCTGCCCAGGATCTCATCCAGTTCATCCTGCAGACCCATCGGCATATACACAAGCAGAAAAATACCGGCAGTGAAGAAATCCACGAAACCGATCAGGAAACCATGACGATGTGTATGTTCAAATCTCATAGGATATGTACGGATCATTCCTTTCTGCCGGCAAGCCACAGTGCATATACTGCTTCAAAAGCCAGAAGCACAACGAATACGGTCAGATGCAGCGTACCTGCAGAAGCCGGCGAAGACGTAAAGATATGGTTGATATAATCCGTCAGGAAATGCGCAAGGATGACCTGCGACAGTCTGCCGTTTTTCAGATATACAGCCCCGAAGACCATGCCTACAACAAGCGAATAGCCCACCTGGATCAATACTGTCAGGTAATCATTTCCGACGATATTGGTCAGATGCACAGCCGCAAACACCGCTGCTGAAATAAGCATTGCGGACAGATCTCCGTGACCTTTCCTCTTCAGGTTATAGAGGAAAATACCGCGGAAGATCACTTCCTCAAAGACTGCCGGTGCCGCCGCAAGAATAAGCCCTTCCGCAAAGAAGTTCAGGCCGCCGAGCGGAATACCGGAGCTGACATTGTAATAGATATTCCATGCCGCAAACAGCAGGGCCGGAAGCACACAGAGAAGATGATTCTTCGGTTTTGGTCCTTGAAAAGCCCTGTGGTACAGTACATACAGGATAAAGGCTGCCAGTAACCTGCCGATACAGGTACAGAGATCGATCTGCAGACCTGCAAAACTGCCGAAAGCAGTGATCACACCGGCAATCAGAAAACCGATCACCACGATCACGATCTCAAACAGTACAGGATGTTTTTCACCAAATGTATACATGTTCACCCTTCTACTGTTAACGTCCTTCCTGTAAATGTATCCAGTATCTCTCAAGTTCAAGCCCGGCATCCGGCTCATATACCGTGGATTCGTATACACCGCCGTTTTTGAGGATCGTTCTCTTACTGCCTTCATTTCCTTTGATACAGGTGATCAGGATATCATGCAGACCCAGTTCCCGGCACTTCGGCAGTGCCATTCTCAGCATCTCTGCCACATAGCCTCTGCGGCGTTCATCAGGTGCCACCGAGTACCCGATATGACCGCCGTACTTCTCCAGATAGTCATTGAAACAGTGCCTGATCTGGATCATGCCGAGGATCTTGTGATCTTCTTCCCGCACAAGCATGTACTGAGTTGCCGGCACCCAGCCCTGCGGTACCGTCTTTGGATCCCTGAATCTTTCCGTGTCAGCGATCCACGCCCGGGGATCTTCAATGCTTTTCAGCGAACCGGTGCCGTCCATCGAACTGCCGGATTCAAGAAAAGCATTCCTGTAAGCCCGGATCTGCTGTTCGTATTCTGTTGTCGGCTCAATCAGTTTCATCCTGCATTCT
>CADBMY010000278.1 GCA_902795905.1 uncultured Erysipelotrichaceae bacterium | reverse complement strand
TGTCTGCTGATGTCAGCCAGTCATACCGACTGTCCTTCCTTCAAGGTAAAACCCAACGCGGTGATCAGTGATGAACACTTTGCAAGACTGAATGTCGAACCCTACGGCGGTCCGATCTATACACCGTGGGCAGACCGTCCGCTCTCGGTAGCCGGCAGAGTCATCGTGCGTGAGGGTAACCGCATCGTCTCCCGCAATGTCAATGTCGAGAAGGATCTCTGTGTGATCCCGAATGTGGCGATCCACATGAACAGGGAAGTGAATGACGGCTTCAAGATGAATCCGCAGGTAGATCTTCTGCCGCTGATCGCCGGAAAGAAGGACTTCTCTCTGAAGAAGTATCTGGCTGAGTATATCGGTATCGAAGAGGAAGATCTGCTGAACTTCGATCTGTTCCTCTATCCCCGTACACCGGGCTTTATCTGGGGTCCTGAGGGTGAATATCTCTCTTCTCATCATCTGGATAACCTGGAATGCGCATATACTTCATTACGTGCCTTTATCGAGGGTAAGAACGATAAGAATATCAATGTCTATGCGTCATTTGACAACGAAGAGACAGGCTCCCGCACAAGACAGGGTGCAGCTTCCGACTTCCTGCGCATCAGTCTGCAGAAGATCGCCGATGCTCTGGATATCGATTATACGGAGCTGACAGCCAACTCGATGATGCTGAGCTGCGACAATGCCCACAGTGCACATCCGGCCCATCCCGAGAAGAACGATCCCACCAACCATACGTATATGAACAAGGGTATCGTCATTAAATACAATGCCAACCAGTCCTATACCAGTGACGGTCTTTCAGCTGCGATCTTTACGACCCTGCTGAAGAAGGAAGATATCCCGTACCAGTACTTTACCAACCGTTCCGACATGCGCGGAGGCGGTACTCTGGGCAATATCTCCAATACACAGGTATCTGTACTGTCACTGGATATCGGTCTTCCGCAGCTGGCCATGCATTCACCGATGGAGACAGCCGGCACAAAGGATGTACAGACGATGATCGACGGAATCAGAGCCTTCTACAATGCCCATATACAGCTGCTGGCAGATGGTTCCTACAGCGTAGAATGATATGAAGGTACTGAATTTCGGTTCCCTGAATCTTGATCATATCTACCGGCTGGATCACTTTGTCAAAGCCGGAGAGACAGAGGCTTCCTTCGCTGTGGAGATCAAAGCCGGCGGTAAGGGCCTGAATCAGTCCATCGCACTGGCGAGAGCCGGTCTTGCGGTATATCATGCCGGATGCGTCGGAAAGGGCGGAGAGAGCCTGAAAACACTCCTGGAAGAGAACGGTGTTAACACACAATACCTGCAGGAAACAGATGAACTGCAGGGGACAGCCGTAATCCAGGTCGTACCTTCGGGAGAAAATGCGATCATTCTCTTTGCCGGAAGTAATGCCTGTGTGACACCGGAACAGGCTTCCGCAGTGCTGGAGGACTTCGGCGAAGGGGATATTCTTTTACTGCAGAATGAGATCTCAGCCCTGCCGCAGATCATTCATACAGCCCATGCGAAAGGCATGAAGATCATTCTGAACCCCTCACCGTACAATCAGGTGATCGAAGAGCTTGATCTCTCGTTACTTTCGTGGATCTTCGTCAATGAGACGGAAGCCTATGCCCTGTGTGCAGAAACGGAGACTGACAGGATCTTCAGCAGTATTCATGAACGGTATCCGCAGTTATCGGTATTACTGACACTGGGGGCAGGCGGCAGTGCCGTCATGCGCATACAGGATGGCATACCGGTATACTTCACGGCGGAAGCTTACGCTGTCAATGCCGTGGATACGACCGCTGCCGGCGATACCTATACAGGCTATTTCATTGCCTCATTACTGCAGGGCTGCAGCACACCGGAAGCGATGAGAAGAGCCGGTATTGCGTCCGGTATAGCCTGTACCAGGGAAGGGGCAGCACCCTCGATCCCGTATGAGGAAGAAATAAACAGAGTATACGCTGAGATCAGTCATGACTGATCCTGACAGAAACAGTAACAGGAAGTAAACACGAAAATGAAGTACAGAAAACTAATCAGTGCAGCAGTATGCGTGCTGCTTGCCGGCTGCGGCAGTTCTTCTGCAGGCAGTACGACACCGTCCGCAGATACAGCACCGGCACCCACGGCGGAAGTAACACCCGCACCGACACCGGAGCCGACCCCCACACCGACACCGGAACCGAAGACCTTCCTTGAGGAACAGGGGCTCACCATTACTCCGCAGGGAAATTTTGAGTATACGGCATGGGCGGAACAGGGAAAGTTCCCCATGCATGCCTCATGTACGATCACGGAGGAGCCGGCGGAGACTGAAGGGTATAAGAAGGTCATTGCGACGATCACGTATGATGTGACTGATACCACCGGAGGGATGATCTATACCAGAGAGTTTCCGTTTGACCGCTATACCGGTATTTGTTTTGATACGACTAATGAGCTCTCTGAGGTGATCGGAAGCGGTGAAACGGAACTGATCGAATCAGGTCAGACTGTTTCATACGATGGCAAAGAATACCAGGTCGCATACACGTTCGAAAGGACAAACAACTGGCCTCAGCTGATCGTCAGGAATACAGTTCTCTGCCCGCAGGATTACGACGGCACGGTGTTTGTCGTCAGATATGCGGATGATGAGTCAAACGAACAGGATACGGCTTTTGACTGGACCGTCATTCGTACGATCGATGAACTGCCGTACTACGATACAGTGGAGACGTTCTACTTCACGCTTACCGATCAATAATCAGCAGTCATTTCCGGGCAAACTGTGTCACATCCTGCCTGTGAAAGGTGTTTCCAGTACGGAGGTGATCGTGATGAAGAAGATCCTGGCAGCTGTACTGTTATGTCTTACTGCCTGTACAGTAAAGGCCGCAGCACCGGCAGAGACACCGGAAACACCGGCGATACCGTTGACGCAGGACGTCACGGCAGAGCTTGACGGGATGACTGTTACCCTGCAGATCCCGGAAGACTGGCAGGCAGTGACGGTACTGTCCTGCGGACCGCAGGGAAGCACCACCCTGCAGATCAGTCCGGATGGAAAAGAATGGCTGGATATCTCCTGCACAGAAGACTTCGGGGTATGCGGCACAGGGTTGGAATCGAAGAAGGAAGTGCTGAATACATACAGCTGTACAGCCGGGTACTATGACGGGTGGAAACGCTTCAGCTGGATCCGCTTTGACGAACCGTATCAGAACCTGATGATCGCAAGACACGCGGAAGAGGGCACAAACATAGACATGGATCGTGCGGAAGCGGCAGAGATGGAGATGTACATCCTGCAGACGCTGGAGATACAAAACAGATAGTTTGTATAAGATCGCAGTGATTCTGTGATCTTTTCTTTGGATATATAAATATATTGCATGATTATACTGTTGCGTACTGAAACTGTAACAGGTATGATTTGGGTGGCAATGACTAACAATTCTGCAGGAGGAACTACTATGGATGATGCTAAACAGGCAGCCGCCCGCGAAAAAAGACGTAAGATGATGCTCGAAGATCCGATGATGAAGGTTATTCCCGTCGTCGCGATCCCGATGATCATCTCTTCCGTGATCGATTCCCTCTACAATCTCGCTGATACATTCTTCGTCAGTCAGCTTGGCACCAGTGCTACGGCAGCGGTCGCTGTCAACGATTCCCTGATGATGTTCCTACGTGCGATCTCAATGGGTTTTGCGCTCGGTGCTGCCAGTTATATCTCCCGTCTGATGGGTGCCGGTGAGGATGACAAGGCATCCCGTGTCGGTACATCAACACTGTTTATCGGGGTTGCGTTTTCCCTGTGCTTCGGTCTTGTCTGTCTGACCCTGCGTTCACCGATCGTCGATATTCTCGGTGTTACCGCAGATGCCAAGAAATATTCGATGGACTACTCGTTCTGGATCCTGCTGGCGGCGCCGTTTACGACAGCTGAACTGATCATGAACCAGCTTTTGCGAAGTGAAGGCAGTACAACGCTGGCGATGATCGGTACCGTCTCCGGCTGCGTGCTGAATGTGTTCCTCGATCCTGTTTTCATCAATGTCATGGGCTGGGAGGTTGCCGGTGCTGCCGGTGCTACAGCTCTGTCCAAGGTCGTCAGCGTGATCGTTCTGGCATATCCGTATTTTACGAAGAAGGCCATGCTGGAGGTCTCCCCGAAGAACTTCAAGCCGGATGCGGAGAGTGCTGCGGAAGTGGCCAGAATGGGCATTCCTGCCTTCCTGCGCATGAGTCTGATGAGTGTCGGCGGTGTCATCACCAACAACGTCGCCAAGACCTTCGGTACAGCTGTTCTTGCCGGTATCTCGGTTGCCAACAAGCTGTACAGATTCGTTGCTTCGATCATCATGGGCTTCTCCCAGGGCTTCGGACCGGTTGCCGGTTTCTGCTGGGGTGCCCGCAAGTATAAACGTGTCAAGGAAGCCTACTGGACGACGGTTAAGATCGGTGTGGTCGCCGGCGGTATCCTCGGTGCTCTGATGTTCATCTTCTCGCGTACACTGGTTGGTTTCTTCAATGCCGAAGCCAACGAGACGATGTATCTGATCGGTTCCTTAAAGATCAGAGCCCTGTGTCTGGTACTGATCCCGCATGAGATCGTCATGATCACCAGCAACCTCTATCAGTCACTGGGACGTCCGATCGGCAACCTGGTGCTGTCGATGTCACGTCAGCTGATCTTCCTGATCCCGCTGGTGCTGATCCTGCCGCAGCTCTTCCCGCTGGTGGGACTGCCCGGGGAATACGGTCTTGCGATCGCTCAGGCTGCCTCCGACGGCTTCTCGTTCCTGTTCCTGGCACTGCCTCTGGCAATACGGATCTTCCGGCAGATCGGTGACAGACCGGATGGGGCGGAACCGCCGTTTGCGTCGACCCGCAGATCCCGTTAATACACGAAAGGGGAATGTACATTCCCCTTTATGCATATTCAGAGATAAAATTCAAGGCTGTGCAGTGATCTTACACGGTGGTATAGTAAAGTCACCATGACAGAAGAGAAGGAAACACTGCGTAAAAGAGGGATCAGGATCTCCAAAAACGAATCCGTACTGGATGCGATCCGCAGCGGTATACCGCACTGGATCCACAAGACCGTGGATGATGAGAACTATATCGGCGGAAAGAAGTATCTGCGTGAATGCACATGCTCGGAGTGCGGCTTTAAGGTCAGTTTTGAGCGTCAGTACTGCCCGCACTGCGGTGTGAAGATGGTCAAATTCTAGACATATATTTGTCGATATATCCCGAATAGATACAGGCACAGAGATGATCTGTGTCTTTCTTTTTTAGCGGGATATCTTCCGTATAGCAGTCCTTCTCCGCAAACGGACATCTGTATGCGAATACACATCCGGCGGGATTGACGGCTTCCTCTGTCTTTACGGGGATATCCGGATGACGGTCAAAAGGTCCCGGCACGGCACTGAGCAGGAATCTCGTGTAGGGGTGCAGGGGATGTTCGACGATGGTCCTGGCCGGTGCTGTTTCGACGATCTTCCCGCGGTACATGATGGCGATCCTGTCAGCGATATGCCTGACGACCGCAAGATCATGCGAGATAAACAGATATGCCAGTCCCTGTTCCTCCTGCAGTTCTTCAAGCAGCGAGATGATCTTGGACTGGTAGGAGACATCAAGAGCGGATACAGGCTCATCACAGACGATGAATTCGGGGTCCATGGCAAGGGCTCTGGCAATGCCTGCCCGCTGCAGCTGTCCGCCCGATAACTCGTGGGGATAGCGGTATTTCTCTGCCGGGGTGAGACCGACTCTGGCCATCAGTTCATCGACTTTCTTCCTGTCTCTGCAGGTTTCGAGGATGATCTTTTCTACCGTATAGCCGGGATCTGCCGAGTTGTAGGGATCCTGGAAGATGATCTGCATCTTCTCCTTCCCGGGGAATTTCTTCCTGCCGGTGATATTCTGGCCCTTCCAGAGGATCTCGCCGCCATCTGCCTGTATGAGGCCGAGAACGGTTCTGCCAAGGGTGGTCTTCCCGCAGCCGGATTCACCGACGATGCCCAGGGTCTCGCCTTTCTGCAGCGTGAAAGACACACCGTCCACGGCCTTTACGGAACCATGGTCGGCATGGAATGTCTTGCGCAGATCTTTTACTTCCAGCAGTATGCTCACAATTGATTCTCCATGATACAGGTATAGGTATGATCACCGATCGCTTTGGTCACGGGATACGTATGATAACAGATCTCTCTGGCGTAGGGACAGCGGGGCGCAAACGGGCATCCCTCATGCTGATCCAGGAACGAGAACAGTTCTCCTTCAATGGGCATCAGGCGTCTTTCCTCCTTGCCGAAGGACAGCGACGGGATCGTCTTTAACAGGGCTTGGGTATACGGGTGGATCGGGTAGGCGAAGATATCACTGATCTTTCCCTCCTCGGCGATTCTGCCTCCGTAGAAGACACTGATCGTATCAGCGATCTCTGCGGCGACATCCAGGCTGTGGGTGATGAACAGCACCGAAAGACCTCTTTCCCGTGCCAGTCTGCGCAGCAGGGTCAGGATCTCTTTCTGGATCGTTACATCCAGTGCCGTCGTCGGTTCATCAGCGATCAAGAGATCCGGTTCGTTTACGAGAGCCATGGCGATCAGCACACGCTGCCGGAGTCCACCCGAGAGCTCATGGGGATAGCGGGTGAGGATCGTCCCGGGATCTTTGATCCCTGCCCCGTGCAGAGCTGCCGCTGCTTTCTCAGTGATCTCGGCACGGGTGTATCTCTTACGTACGGTCAGGATGGCCCTGAAAAGCTGGTATACGGTACATACGGGATCGAGAGCGCTGAAGGGATCCTGGAAGACGACACCGATCTTTTCGGCCCGGATCATGCGCATTTCTTCTGCTGTGCAGGACAGGAGTCCGGTATCTGCGAGGCGGATCGAGCCGCTTTCGATGACAGCTCCTGCCGGCAGGAAGCCGATGATACTGTTGGCCAGGGTGCTCTTACCGCAGCCGGATTCACCGACGATGGCCCGGATCTCGCCGCGCTTTATACACAGGTCTACGTGCTGCAGGACGGTGAAGCGCTGTTCGCCGTTGGTCATACTGACGGTGAGGTCATGGATGTTCAGAATATCAGTCATGGCTGCCTCCGCGGATGTCAAACGCATCCCGCAGACCGTTGCCGATCAGGGTCACGGTCAGTACGCTCAGGGAAATAAAGACACAGGGGATCACGACCAGGAAGCCGTGGGATTGCACGAGATGGAAGTAGTCGGCGACCATGCGGCCCCATTCCGGGGTGGGGAAGGAGATGCCGAATTCGAGGTAACCCAGGATCGAACAGGAGATGATCGCTGAGGCATAGGAGGAACAGGCCTGCACGAGGATCGCCGTGGAGATGTTGTGCAGGACATGGTGAAACAGGATATACGGGGTGCTCTTGCCGATGGCGCGGGCAGCTTCGATATACTCACGGAAGCGGATCTTCAGGACAGCACTGCGGATCGTCCGCAGGATCGCCGGGATCTGCGCAAAGGCGATCGCCAGGAAGAACCAGCCCTTGCCCCAGCCAAGTGATACTTCAAAGAAGATCACAAGCAGGATATACGGGATCGCGGAGATCGCTTCACTGATGCGCATCAGGATACTGTCTGTCTTACCGCCGCAATAGCCGGCCAGGATGCCAAGCAGGGTGCCGCAGGTGATCGCGATGAGTGTCGAGAGAAAGGAGAGACCGAGCGTATATCTGCCGCCGATCATGACTCTGGTAAAGACATCACGGCCGAGGTTGTCGGTGCTGAACGGGTGCGTCAGTGATACCGGGGCATAGTGATTGCCGATGTCAAGCGACACATAATCGCTGTAGCCAAGCACCGGCATGCCAAGACACGCCAGCAGGATCAGCGCAAAGACGATCAGGGAGACAACGGCTGCTCTGTCGTGCAGGAATCTCTGCAGGGCACGTCTATTCATGGGATACCTCCCGGTGGCGCAGTTCGGGCTCCAGCAGGTAGTACAGGAAGTCGCTGATGATGCCGAAGACCAGGATCAGCACTGCTGTTACTGCCGTACAGGCAAGCACGACACCGTAGTCACGGGCATTGACAGCCTGGATCAGATAATAGCCGATACCGGGAATGGCATAGAACCACTCGGCGATAAAGGTCGACACAAAGACTTCGGCAGTCATCTCACGGATGATCGATACCGTCGGGATCATCGAATTCTTCAGGGCATGGCCAAACAGGATCTTCCTCTCTTTGACACCATGTGAGCGCAGCGTCCTGATATACGGTCTGTGCAGGGCTTCAATGACGTTGGCTCTGACCGTCTGGATCGTGCGGGCAAGACCGGAGGCACCGATCGTGATCGTCGGCAGGATGAAGTTCTTCGGTCCGTTCATGCCGAATACCGGCAGTAATCGCAGTGTTACACAGAAGACGATAGCCAGAAAGATTGCCAGGCAGAAGGGCGGAATACTCGAGAGGACTAGACTGATCACAGAGATCAGATGGTCCTGCCATTTGCCGTGTTTTCCGGCCGCGTACGTGCCGAGAGGTATGCCGACAAGGACGATCAGCAGGAAGGCCAGAAACGTCAGGAACAGCGTTAAACGGGCTCTGGTGAGCACTTCCAGCGAAAGATCGCGGTGATGGAAGCCGCTGGCAAAGTGCAGCTTCGTGATCACATCGTAGATATAGCGCAGATACCTCGTAAAGACATTGGCCGGGACATGGAACAGGGTAAACAGATGATCGAGCAGATCACCGTTACCGGCTATGGGCAGATAGCCAAGACGTGAACCCGGAATGTATGTAAGCAATAAAAAAACTGCCAAAAGAGCACCGAGAAATACCGGTATGGCAGTAAGTATCCTTTTCAGCAGAAACCTGAACATATGAAACTATTATATAACAGAGAACGAAAGTTTTACCCGCAGGCTGAAGTGAGTGTCAGCGGATACCGCGTTCTCTGCACATGGCTTTGTATTTGCGCAGGGCAAAGATACGGAACAGGGGCAGATCATGCATAAGCAGGAAATAAGCCGCATTCACGAGCAGATTCTTACCCCGGGGATAGAGTCTTTCGGTTTTCAGCCACTGTCTGGCTTCTTCATACAGTTCAGGCTCTTTTCCCGTAACTGCCGAGAATGCACAGAAACGCATGGCAGCCGAAGCCGCATTGTTCCGGTCAAGCTCCAGCATCTCCGGGTGTTTCTCCTTCAGGTACATATAGCGTCTTCGCCTCTGCCGGTACAGCCATTCCGTATCCTTGAACGTACGGGAGGCAAGCGAAGTAATATTATCTTCACGGTAAGGCTTGTAATAGAGAACATCATGGATGATACCGATCTTTTCTGCTCTGTCGATCAGGACATGGGAGAGGGCATCATCCTCCCAGTTCTCGCCGACCGGGAAAAGGATGCCTTTCCAGAGATCACGGCGGTAGATCCGGTTCCAGACATAGACATTGATATTGCCGCATATACGTTCTTTCAGGATCGTATCGGAATCGTATACACCTTCCGCCGGGGATGACCGGTGAATATCTCCGGGAGTGCCGTCAGCGTTCATATACTGCAGATCAAAGATGACCATATCCGCATGCATGCCGGTGACAGCCTGAAAAGCTCTTTCGCAGAAGCGGGGATCGGTGTAATCATCACTGTCCGCAAACATGATCCATTTGCCCTGGCACAGGGCAAGACCGGTATTGCGGGCAGCACTTACACCCTGATTCT
>CADBMY010000277.1 GCA_902795905.1 uncultured Erysipelotrichaceae bacterium | reverse complement strand
GTTCGTGTATTCAGGTATGCCGCCCATCGTTGTCGTGATCAGCGGTCTGTTCATGAACATTGCCTCAAGTACGGTAAGACCGGCAGCCTCTTCACATGTGGAAGGAAAGACGCAGAGATCGGCTGCGGCATAATATACAGGCAGCTGTGCATGCGGTACATATCCGGTCAGGATCACCTTCTCTTCTCCGATCTCATGGCGCAGCTTCTTCAGTTCTTCTTCGTAGGGACTGCTTTCATTGGAATCGTAATTCAGACTGCCGACGATCATCAGCACCGTATCCGGTGTTTCAATATCCCTGTATGCCTGCAGAAGCTCTCTTACACCCTTGCCTTCAATCAGACGTCCGACAAACAGGATCAGCTTTTTTTCCTGCAGTCCGTATTTCTGTTTCAGGCTGTCAATATCCGCAGCACTGACATTCTTCGGATCAAACAGCTTCTCATCCACGGTATTCTTCAGGACACTGAAGCGATCTTCCGTATAGCTGATACCGATATTGTGCGCAAAGGCTCTGCCGATAAACTCACTGACACAGATGATCTTACGTGCCCTGGCCGCAGTCTCTTCGTTGCCGGCATATCTTGCGGGATGATTATGAATATGCAGATAGTATCTGTCTTTGTATCTCTCCGTATTCCCGCGGTACTTCATTGTCCATAACAGTGCCATCTGATTTTCCAGAACGACCCTGTCAAAGCTCTGTGAGGCAAGATACTTTGCAGCTTTACGGATATAATCCAGACGCTCCAGCGGTGTCTTAAAAGCCAGATGATCTTTCCTGTGCAGAAGATCATCCGCTGTATAATGCATGATCCGGTCTGTTGCTTTTGTGATGCCGGAAGGCTCCAGAAAGACAAACTTCGTATGCGGATATTTCGCCGAAACTCTTACAGCCTCTGCATCCGCGATACTGACCAAGGTCAGATCCAGTGCCTGATAGATCTCATTCTGCTGCAGCAGACTCTCCACAAGACTCTCGGCACCGCCGCCTCTGACTGCCGGTACCGGATATGCCCCGTTGGTTACGATCACGGTCCTGAGCTTTTTCATCGGTAGGATCTCCAGCGATTGATCAGAGCTTTCCAGATCCGCTTCGGCGTCAGTCTGGCCAGGATGTACTTGCGGTTGCTGGCAGCACTGCCGCTGATATCCGTGTTGAAACCGCGCTTACTGAAATCGATCTGCAGGCCTTCCTTTTCTGCCAGTTCTGCCGTATGCTTGTTCCACTTTCCGCGGTGCAGAGCTGCGCCTTCATTGTAGTTATATTCCATGATGTGGTTGTCAGCCGCTGCCGCAAAGAACTTCTGATCCTTGTACCGGTAACTGCGCCGTGAGCCAAGCGTTTCAAACAGCCATGCACTCTCATGCGGGCGCATATCGGAAAGCAGCGTCCTGCGCCGCCACAGAGCAGCCTGACAGTTCAGCCGGTATTCCCCTTTCTGCGGTCTCTGTTCGAAACCGGGATAGGCACTGGGCAGATTCTGTCCGGCAAGGATCGGCATGAAGTTAAAGCAGGCAATCGAAGGATCCGCATCCATCCACTCTCTGCACTGTTCGATCTTGCCGGTATCCACAGGTTCTTCCAGAAAGAAATCATCCAGCATCATCAGGATATATGTACTGTCGATCTGTCTGAGGGTAGCCATCAGTCTTTCCGACCACTCCGGGTTCTCTCCGTTCTTATACAGCTGCAGAGTGCGGATATCCAGTCCCGGATAGCTGTATGCCTTACTTTCCGTATTCAAAACGATCGGATATGCCGGGTCCCAGTACTTCTTTAATAAAGCGAAAAAAGGATCCCAGCAATCCTCGTATTTATCACAGCTGCTTACAATAAGCGTTATATCACTGTTTCTTTTCATACTCTTCCAGTTTCTTCTTGGTGACAGCCAGTTCATAATTCAGTTTCTTATCGTGTTCTTCAAGCGTACTCATCTTGACGTATGTATAGTAGTTGAACACGAAAAGCAGTGCGATCATGACTAAAAAGACAAAGTTCGTTACCGACTCGATACCGATCAGGCGGGAGAAGAACTCCGCAGCGCCGGGGAAGATACCAAGCAGTAATACGATCAGAGCCCAGCTGATCCAGAGGATCGCATACCGGATATTCATCCGTGACTTGATCGCGTTATAAATGACATAGAACAGTACGAAACCCGATCCCAGGATCAGGATGATCTTTAAACTTAAGGCCATCGAAACCATAACTGTACCTCCTACTGCATGAACAGGATACTCATCAGTACATCAAACATGAAGTACGCAGAGCGAAAGACATTGCTGAAGTAACTGACACCGGCTGTACGTTCTACCATCTCAACCTGTACTTCCGTAAACTTGTGACCGGAATGGATCACATGTGTCAGCGCATCCGGTTCAGCAATGAAATTCATGCTTTCAGAGAAATCCTCCAGCACACTTTTGCCGAGAGCACGCATACCGCTGGTGGGATCGGTCACTGTTTTCCCCGTTTTCAGCTTGATTGCTGCACAGATCAGTCTTGAGCCGATCATGCGCAGAGATCTGTCTTTCGGCTTATTGACAAAGCGGGAACCGATAACATAGTCATAGCCTTCCTCGATCTTGTCGATCAGCAGTTTGATATATTTCGGCGGGTGCTGACCATCTCCGTCTACGACCATGGCGCAGTCATATCCGTTCTCCCAGGCATACATAAAACCCATCCGGGTAACACCCGCAAGACCGACATTGTTGGTCAGATCCAGGTGCGGAACACCCATCTCATCCAATACATCCCCTGTATGATCGGTAGACGCATCGTTGATCACGAGACAGTCCCAGCCCATGGCTTCGATCTTCGGTATCAGCGTCGGCAGGTTCTTTTCTTCGTTATGTGCAGGTACGATGATCAGTACTTTCATGATTAATCCAGAATATCTCCGTAGTATTCGTCTTCGTGTTTGGGTATGCGTTCTTCTTCCGGCGGAAGCTTCATATAATCCCCGTACAGATGTGTCAGGTAAGCATCCGTATGTCCTACGGAAGGTACCGACAGTCCTTCAAAAGTGACGGTTTCCGGCTCATCCAGCCATTCCGTCAGAATCTGTTCCTTGACAAAAGAGTATACACTGAAAAGATTGATAAACCGTTTGGTATCCTGTCCGGAGTATTTATCACAGGCAGACTCAAGACGGCTGATCAGCTGTTCTCTGGTATACAGGGAAGCCCCTGCACGGCTGCGCAGTTTCTCTGCAGGTCCGGAACTGTCATCGATACCCAGTTTGCGGTTATACCGGCGTTCCAACTCCTTCTTCAGAATCCACAGTGTCTCCGCATCACGGTCATCATCCGGGATCCTCACCAGCGGATAGATATCGATCAGACAGTATCCCTCATACAGGATCTTCGGATTGTTCAGAGGATAGCGGGCATTGTTGCGGTAGGTGATCAGGCGATACGGTGCCGGCAGTTCCTTCTCCAGGACTTCTTCCGCCCTGCGGATCAGCTCATAGCGTATACCGATATCGATATCATCATCCCAGGGAATGAATCCCCGGTGTCTTACTGCGCCCAGTGTACTTCCTGCAATCAGGTAGTACTCAATGCTGTTGCGCTCAAAAATATCCTTAACGACCGCCAGCGCTCTGGTCTCTTCCGTGTGCATCTGTTCAAGATCCATAACATACCTCATAAATGATATCTTAACACAAATCATGTATACTTATTACATGGACAATGAAAGATGTTTAGTCGTACCCGGGCTCTTCCTGCCCTCCAACGATACCAATTCACTGCTTGCCTACAAACATCTTCGTCTTCTGCCTCTGCAGTATGATGTCTGTACACTGCAGGCACCTGCGGATGATGAGACGCTGGCAAGAGACTTTAACAGTGATCCCGAACACGTAAAATTCCATGTGCATACCGTCGGCAGATACGATGATGTGCTCTTTTCCATCCGCAATGTCAATCTGTTCAAGGGACTGCGGAATATGCGGAAGTACATCGATACCTGTGTAAACATGTACGATGGGCAGAAGTACCTGTATACGATGACATTCCCCTGCTACAGCACAAGAGTCGGTGTGGAACTGAAGAAACAGCACCCGGAGATCTTCTGGATCGCTGCCTTCTCCGATCCCGTCAACCACAGTCCCTACAAGTTTGATGAAGCCACATATAAGGCATACAGTCTGCCGGAGAAGATAGCTTTTCAGCTGTATCTCAAATACTATGTCGTCGATCAGGATGAAGCGAATGCCTTTGAACAGGCAGACAGACTGGTCTTCATCTGTCCCGAACAGCGGGATTTCATGATCGGGGAATACCTGAAGTACTTCGGCAGATGCACACGCGAAGAACTTCTCACAAAGTCGGTGATCGTACCGCTGAACTATATTCCTGAGTGGAACCGTATCCGCAGGGCAGAAACCGTAAAGAGTGAAGATACGTTTATCCTCGCGCATTTCGGCAGAGTCTACGGACTGCGTCTGATCGAAGAGTTTATTTATGCCTATGCAGAGTTTGTCAGAAGACATCCGGAGATCCCTGTGCGTGTGGAACAGTATGGTGAATTCCGTAAGTCCGATCTGAAACTCATCAAGGCTCTTTCCCTGCAGGATCATTTCGTCATCAGTGATAAGATCCCCTACGAGGAATGCATACGCAGGATGAATGCCAGTGATGCCGTACTGCTGTTTGATACGATCCTTCCCGAAGATACGATCCAGCCCTATCTGCCGAGTAAGATCATGGAGTATTCACTGCTGCAGAAGAACTGCCTGGCTGTCACCACGAAGACCAGTCCCTCCTACCGTATCATGAACGAAAGCAATGCCTGTGCATGCCGATACGACCGTGAAGATATCCTGCGCGGTCTTGAAGAGCTGATCATAGAGCACCGGCCTTCCGTGATCCAATACAGTTACAGCAACGAAGAGGCTGCTGCCGAACTGAGGAAAGCCGTGTTAATTGAAGATTAAATATCACCGATTTAACGGTGTAGTATAATAAGTTCCATGAGCAACAAGAAAAGAAAACTGTCTGCGCGGGGAAGACGTATTATCTCCGCTGCTGTCATTATTCCGGCCGTCATTCTCGGCCTTTTTACCTTACCGCGGTTATTTCACGACGATCCGAACCCCACACCGACGCCGGCAGATACTGCCGAACCGACACCTGCGGATACCGCTGAACCGACGCCTTCAGCTGTACCTTCAGCATCACCGGAGACGACTGACAGACCGGTGTCCACAGATGTACCGCTGATGAGTATTCCCTACTCCAAGGTAGGCTATCAGCCTTCTGCCGCCGATAACACCACACTGTTTGAAAGCGGCTGGGCAGTGCTGACCGACATGGCTGATGCGACTGTAGATATCTACTATGACAATGCTGTGATCATGGTCAACTACGGAGGTGATAAACCCGAAAGCATCAACATCCACAGAGATGGTATCCCCTATTCTGCCGGTGCTGATATCTATATCTACTTTGAGGCTTCCTCGGCGATCGACCGCAACATTTCGCTGTCGGCTGTCAATGCCGATACCGGTGAGATCCTTCACCGCGAGACATATGCGCTGACTTACCAGAGACAGGGCTATGAATTCACGTTTACCTGCGGAAAGAAGAATGTCTGGAACGGACGTCTTCAGTTCGATATCGGTGCTCCGAATACCGATCCGCATTCAATGATCATCTATTCCCCGCGTATCGTCAGCTCAGCTGCCCTGACAACCGTAAAGACCAATCACATCGGCTATACCCGGTACATGCAGAAGCGCTGCACGTTCCCCTACGATGCCGGTGATCTGTTTGATATCATTGATGTTTCCACAGGCAATATCGTCTACAGCGGTGCGATCGTCGGCGGTCAGAATGATGACAGTACCGGTGAGAATAACTGCTGGGGTGACTTCACGACATTCAACGAGTCCGGCGAATATTTTATCCGGGCACAGATCGGCGTTGTTTCTCCGCACTTTGTGATCGCTGACGATCCGTTCAACGGCCTGCGCGAAGATGCCCTGAACATCCTCTCCATGCAGCGCTGCGGTACGGATACCTCGTGGTGGGCAGGTGCCCTGGGACACGGTGCCTGTCATACATCTCCGGCTAAGATCTACGGCAGTGATCAGACGATCGATGTCAGCGGCGGCTGGCACGATGCCGGCGACTACGGACGCTACATGAAGACCGGTGCGAAGGCTGTATCCGATCTCCTGTTTGCCTACATGTATGATCCCGACAGTTTCACGGATGAGCGCGGTCCCGAAGCCGGCAACGGTGTTCCTGATATCCTTGATGAAGCCCGCTATGAACTGGAATGGATGTTTAAAATGCAGGGACCTGACGGCGGCGT
This sequence comes from uncultured Erysipelotrichaceae bacterium, assembly GCA_902795905.1. GTDB lineage: Bacteria > Bacillota_I > Bacilli_A > Erysipelotrichales > Erysipelotrichaceae > Bulleidia. The sequence goes on along the minus strand of CADBMY010000277.1, from coordinate 168 downwards.
CTACAATACCGCAATGACAACGTCCTTCCCCGGTACGGTCGATCCGGCAGAGGATAACGGCGATCTTGTCGTCCTGTTTACCGAATCCACCTCAACAGCTGACTTTGCCGGTACAATGGCAGCAGCTGCCCAGGTATTCTGGGAATTCGATCCGGATTTCAGCCACAG
>CADBMY010000276.1 GCA_902795905.1 uncultured Erysipelotrichaceae bacterium | reverse complement strand
ATTCCGAAGAACCGGCTGACTGTGATCACAGGTGTATCCGGATCCGGGAAGACAACGATGATCCTGGAAAGCCTGGTGCCGGCACTGAATGCGGTATGCAGCGGCAAAACGATGCCTGCACATGTAAAGAAGATCGAAGCCGGGAATATTAAACATATCAAGCTGATCGATGCTTCACCGATCGGCATAAACGTACGTTCTACGGTGGCGACATATGCCAATGTCCACGATGAACTGCGCAAGATATATGCCCGCACAAAGGAAGCAAAACAGTATGGACACAAAGCTGGTGATTTCTCCTACAACACAGGATCACTGCGCTGTCCGGTATGTGACGGAACCGGGCAGATCTCTCTGGATGTACAGTTTCTGCCGGATGTGGACATACCCTGTCCCGAGTGCAGAGGCAGCCGGTATGCCAGAACCGCAAGACTGATCCGGTATACCAACAAGGCCGGAGAGAGCCGGTCACTTCCCGAAGTCATGGATATGGATGTCCATACCGCATTATCTTTCTGCAAGGATATCGGTACTGTCCGCACAAGACTGCAGGTCCTGCAGGATATCGGGCTTGGCTATCTGACTCTCGGCGAAGAGACACCCGGTCTTTCCGGCGGTGAAGCACAGAGACTGAAGCTTGCCAGCGAGATGGGCAGACAGCAGAATGATTCCGTATTTGTCTTTGACGAACCGACGATCGGTCTGCATCCCAAAGACGTGGAAACACTGCTGCAGGTCTTTGAGACGCTGATCGCACATGGTGCTACCGTGATCGTAATCGAACATGATCTCGATGTCATCCGCAGTGCTGACTATATTATTGATATGGGTCCCGAGGGCGGTGAAGAGGGCGGCCGTATTGTTGCCTGCGGATCTCCGGAACAGATCAGAAACAGTCCTGAAAGTATTACCGGAAGATATATATAAAACGTGCAGAAATGCACGTTTTCAGATATCTCTTCCCGGTGTGCGGAACAGCAGGGTGATAAAGATCTCAGCGATCTCTTCGGGGGTCTCCCGGTATCCGTCCTGTCGTTAACGATATCAATCTGACGAAGATCCTTGAATACATGAAGGCATTGAGTCAGAAACAGTAAAACTAAAATGATCCCTGCGGATCATTTTTTATTTATAGGTATCTTTCAGATCTTCGGCAGCGCGAAGCGTCTCTTCAAACCTTGTGCAGATATCCTCATACCGGTAATACCCGTTCTCCGTGCGTTCAAGACCCTGCAGGGACAGCCTGTATCTCTGCGGAGGATCCTGCAGACTGAGCGGTGTGAGATCACGCAATTGCTTTGTGCTCTGGTAGACCATCTCGATATCGGCATAGCGTGCACCGGTCTCATCCTGCCACTCTGTCAGTAAGAGGATACCGCCGATCGGGGCGTGTTTCTCAAGCGTATCGGGAAGGGCATATTCTTCAGCACGCAGGGAGGTGATGACAGAGGCAAGGTTGCAGTCATGGCCGCAGAAGAAGGTAAAGCTCTTCGTGTCATCGGTAAAAGCGTCATACAGTTTGCTGACTAACGGTGAGGCAATACTCAGAGCAGACAGGGGCAGACCGTAAAGGATATCATTGTAGATCTCCTTGACAGCAGCGATCTGTTCATACTGTTCCGTGCTCAGGACTTTGCCGAAGGTGGCTTTGGTATCATCTGCCTCTTCCATGTACATCAGTGTCACAGCATCACTGAGGCGGGTGCCGATCACCAGAGAACCGGTCAGTGCAGGCGGATTATCCGGCATCAGTACAAGCTCCGTGTCATCAGCGTTCATCGCTGTAAGCATTCCCGAGAGATAGCCCGGTGATTCTTCGTATCCGGTGACTTCCGCAAGCAGATCATAGTTCTGCTGCAGATGCTGATACCCGGCTTCCTGTTTCACAGCCTGAAACGCTTCCTGTACGGCTTCGGCATAGCTGTCACTGTAATAGTGCAGGGAAGGCATGTACACAGGATCCATGGTGCCGTATTCTGCTCTCTGTTCGATACTGAAGTCAGTCCGGTCCATCAGTGCCTTGGCGAAGCATTCCGTTGTTTTCAGCGTTCTCTGCATGGCATTGGCATAGAAGCGTGTATTCTCTTCGCTCAGGGTCATGCCTTCGCTTTCCAGCCACTGCCGGAAGTATTCACCCATGGCCGTCTCCAGCTGTTCACCCTTGACGGAGAGTTCACCCGGAGCCGATGTCCAGGCATACCATGCATACGGAGAAGCCATGTCGATGCCGGTATCTCCCTGTGACAATGGTGAGCGCAGGTTATGTCTGCTCAAAGCTGTAACTTTGACCAGATGATATGAGTGTTCGGGTTCAGCGGTGACAGTTGCTTCCGGTGCAGCCGTCGGTTCCGGCGGTGTCTGTTTTGCGCATCCGGTGATCATAAGCAGACCTGTCAGTGCGGACAACAGCAGTCTAT
>CADBMY010000275.1 GCA_902795905.1 uncultured Erysipelotrichaceae bacterium | reverse complement strand
GATCATGCACTGGCGATCGTCGATATCTTCCCGGAGATCCAGAGACATATGGAGCAGGGCAGACTGAAAGTCAGACCTTACCGTAACGGTCTGCAGTCCTGCAATCCTGCACTGATGCTTCAGAAACCGGAATACCTGATCGCTGACGGATTTGAGAAAGTAACAAATATTCTGGATCTGGCAGAGTTTGATCTGCTGAAGTCTTTCCAGCTTCTGTATCTGTTCCCGTGCTTTAACGGCTGTGCAGGAGGGCATCTGCTCTTCGGCAACAGTTATCTTGCCAGGAACAACATACATGCACTGGCGGAGACCGATGACCGTCCGGATATATCGATCCCGTTTGATGTCATGTTTACCGATGAGATGACGATCCCGACGGATACGATCAAGACATTTGCCGAGAGGATCAGTTTCTTCAACAAGGTGAATCAGATGCTGGAGAAACTGCCCGGTTATGACTGCAGTGCCTGCGGTATGCAGACATGCAGGATCATGGCTGAAGAGATCGTCAAGGGCACACGTCAGCTGACAGACTGCCGGATACTGCCTGTTATGAAGGAGGAAGAAGATGTTAATCAGTGAGCTGATCGAAAAGACCGGCTGGAAACCAGTAACTAAGAACGTAGATCTGAATACCGAAATAACAGGTGTTTACTGCGGTGATCTGCTGAGCTGGGTCATGGGCAACGGGGAACCGGGTCAGGCCTGGATCACAGTTCAGGTTCATATGAATATTATTGCTGTTTCCAAACTTCGCGAATTCTCCTGCATACTGATCGCTGACGGAGCTAATCTTCCGGAAGAGATCGCTGCAAGAGCAGAGGAAGAGGAGATCGCTGTCATAGAGACAGGTATCCCTGTATTTGAAACAGCGAAAAAGATGATCGAAGCAGGTGTGTAATGTTTTACGACCTGCATATGCACAGCTGTCTCTCACCATGTGCGGAGAATGAAATGACTCCCAACAATATCTGCAACATGGCTTTGATCAAGGAGTTGGATCTGATCGCACTGACGGATCATAACTCGACGAAACAGCTGCCTGCATTTGTCAAAGCGGCCGAAGCAACAGGCATGAAAGTGCTCTGCGGCTGCGAGATCCAGACGATCGAAGAAGTGCATATTCTCGGTCTGTTCCGCAGACTTGAAGATACGTATCCGTTTCAGGAATGGATCGACATGCACATGCCGGATATACCGAACAGAACGGATTTCTTCGGTGATCAGCTGATCTGTGATGAAAATGATCAGGTCATCGGCACCGAGGACAGACTTCTGCTGGTATCGCTGGATGTCAGTCTGGAAGAAACGGTGGATAAGATCCACGAGTGCGGCGGTGCTGCCGTACTGGCACATGTTCTTGACAGAGAGAACAGTGTGACAAACCAGCTTGGTTTTATACCGATGGGACTGCCTTATGACGGTCTTGAGGTAAAGACTCCCGAACAGAAACAGAGAGTGCTTGATACACATCCCTGGATCAGGGAGAATGATACGGTCTGGCTGATCGATTCCGATGCGCACAGACTGATCGATATCTCAGAAAGGGAGCACGAGATATCAGATAAAGACTTCAGCAGGCTGTGGGGTGACAGGATATGATGGAAGATCTGGCAATGCATATGCTGGAAATCATTATGAACAGTATCGGGGCGGATGCCCGGCTGATCAGAATCGTTATTACTGACAGTATCCTCAGAAACCTGATCCTGATGGAGATAGAAGATGACGGAAGGGGTATGACACCTGAGTTTCTTGCCAAGGTAACGGATCCCTTTACAACATCAAGAAATACCCGGAGCATCGGTATGGGGCTGGCCTTTATGAAGGGTCTTACGGAGACCTGCGGAGGTTCGCTGCATATCGACAGTACACTGGGTGTTGGCACAAAACTAACGGCATCTGTACAGCGCGATCACATAGATACTCCGCCAATGGGGAATATCGGAGCTATGATGATGCAGTGCATACAGTCCAATGAAGACATCGATTATGAACTGCGTTATGTAACAGATGTCAATGAGTTCTTATTCAGAACGGCAGATATTAAGGAACAGTTAGAGGGCGTAAGCATTTGTGAACCTGATATCCTCCTCTGGATCAGATCTTATATAAACGAGGGCATTGAACAAGCAAAGGAGGAAATGAGATGAAGAGTTTAGAAGATCTCAAAAAGATGCGTGAAGCAGCGTTAAAGCGTGTCGAAATGCGCGAGGGTGAGAAGGACTACCGTGTTGTTGTCGGTATGGCTACCTGCGGTATCGCAGCCGGTGCACGTCCGGTCTTAAACCGTCTTGTTGAGGAGACAGCAGAAAAATCGTATAACTGCACGATCACACAGACAGGATGCATTGGTATGTGCGTCTATGAGCCGATCGTAGAAGTATACGGAAAAGATGGTGAGCATACAACTTATGTTCATGTAAACCCGGATAAGGCGGCAAAGATTCTGGAAGAGCATATCGGTAAAGGTCACATTATCGAAGAGTTCACTGTAAATGCTGCCCAGAGCAAGGAGGCATAATTAATGTATCGTACAAATGTTCTCTGCTGCGCAGGTACGGGTTGTACAGCCAGCGATTCAGCACTGATCTATGACAATTTTAATGAAGCCCTCAAAAAATACGGTCTGGAGAATGAAGTTAAGGTAATCAAGACCGGATGTTTCGGCTTATGCCAGAAGGGTCCGATCGTCGCTGTTTATCCTGATAAGGTATTCTATAACCATGTTAAACCTTCGGATGTTGAACGTATCGTTTCCGAACATCTGTATAAGGGACGTGTTGTTACAGAGCTTGAGCTGACGGATGAGGATCTTATCACAAAGGAAAAGATCTATGATATCGACAAGATCAAGTTCTATGAGAAGCAGCAGCGTATTGCACTGCGCAACTGCGGTAAGATCAATCCTGAAGATATTGAAGAATATATTGCTGTTGATGGTTATCAGGCTTTAGGTAAGGCTCTGACAGAGATGACACCTCAGGATGTTATTGATGTCATGAAGGCTTCCGGTCTGCGCGGAAGAGGCGGTGCCGGCTTCCCTACAGGCGTTAAATGGCAGTTTGAGAAGGATCAGCCGGGTGATGAGAAGTATGTCATCTGTAATGCTGATGAAGGCGATCCGGGTGCGTTTATGGACAGATCCATCCTGGAAGGTGATCCGAATGCGATCATTGAAGGTATGGCGATCATGGCCTACGCTGTCGGTGCTCATCATGGTTACATCTATATCCGTGCTGAATATCCTATCGCTGTTCAGCGTCTGCGTATTGCCATCAACCAGGCAAAGTCTCTCGGTCTGCTCGGCAAGAATATCTTCGGTTCCGGCTTTGACTTCGATCTTGAGTTAAGACTTGGTGCCGGTGCCTTCGTCTGCGGTGAAGAGACAGCTCTGATCTCGTCTATCGAAGGTAAGCGCGGTATGCCGAATCCGAAACCGCCGTTCCCGGCTGTTTCCGGTGTATGGGGCAAGCCTACATCCATCAACAACGTTGAGACGATCGCCAATGTAGCACAGATCATCCTCAAGGGTGCAGAGTGGTATGCCGGTATCGGTACGGAAAAGTCCAAGGGTACAAAGGTATTCGCACTCGGCGGCAAGATCAAGAATACAGGTCTTGTTGAAGTTCCGATGGGAACAACACTGCGTGAGATCATCTATGAGATCGGCGGCGGCTGCCCGAACAACAAGGAATTCAAGGCTGTACAGACCGGCGGACCTTCCGGCGGATGTCTGACCGAGAAAGAACTGGATACACCGATCGACTACGATAACCTGATTGCTGCAGGTTCCATGATGGGATCCGGCGGTATGATCGTTCTTGATGAAGACAACTGTATGGTAGACGTTGCCCGCTTCTACATGGAATTCATCGTTGATGAGTCCTGTGGTAAGTGTACACCGTGCCGTGTCGGTACAAAGCGTCTGCTGGAAATGCTGACAAAGATCACCGAGGGTGAGGGAACACTCGAACTGCTCGATGAGATGGAACAGCTCTGCTATGAGATCAGAGATACAGCTCTCTGCGGTCTCGGCCAGACAGCACCTAACCCGATCCTTTCCACACTTTCTCACTTCCGTGATGAATATATCGCTCATATCGTTGATAAGAGATGTCCTGCCGGTGTCTGCAAGAGCCTGCTGACATACTCCATTGATCCGGATAAGTGTAAGAAATGCTCCATGTGCGCAAGAGGATGTCCTGCTGATGCGATCTCCGGCGTTCCCGGCAAGGAAGCTTATAAGATCGATACAAGCAAGTGCATCAAGTGCGGTGCATGTATGAGTGCGTGCCGTTTCGGCGCTGTCGTTAGAAAGTAAGGAGGAACGGTCATGGCAACTGTAAATTTAAAGATCAACGGTATTGACATTACCGCTGAAGCGGGTCAGACGATCCTTGAAGCTGCCCGTGCAAACGGTATTTATATCCCTACACTGTGCTACCTGAAGGGTATCACAAAGTCCGGTGCATGCCGTGTCTGTCTTGTTGAAGTAAAGAGAGGCAGAACACTGCTGTCCGCATGTACAACACCTGTCAGTGAGGGTATGGAAGTATTCACAAATTCCGAGCGTGCTCTTAAGGGACGCAGGAATTCCGTGGAACTGATCATGTCCAACCACAACAAGAACTGTCTGTCCTGCAAACGCAATCAGAACTGTGAACTGCAGACACTGTGTGAAGAGCTCGGTATCCGTGAGAATAAGTTTGAGGGTGAACATACAAAGCCTTCCTACGATGATTTCAGCACAGGTATCGTCAGAGATACATCCAAGTGTGTTCTCTGCGGCAGATGCATCGACACATGTAAGAAAGTACAGGGCCTTGGTATTCTCGGTTTCGAGAACAGAGGCTTCAATACGATCGTTGCTCCGATCTTCAACCAGAGCTTCAATAACGTAAACTGCATGCAGTGCGGTCAGTGTGTCATCAACTGTCCTGTCGGCGCTCTGACAGAGAAGGAAAACATCACGGATGTTGTTCAGGCTCTGAATGACCCGAATAAGACAGTTATCGTACAGACAGCTCCGGCAGTACGTGCATCTCTCGGTGAAGAATTCGGCATGCCGATCGGTTCGAGAGTGACAGGCAAGATGGCTGCAGCATTAAGACGCTGTGGTTTCGACCGTGTCTATGATACAAACTTCGGTGCTGACCTGACGATCATGGAAGAGGGCAATGAGCTTCTTGAACGTCTGCAGCACGGCGGTACATTACCGATGTTTACATCCTGCTCTCCGGGCTGGATCCGTTACATCGAGTTTGAGTATCCTGAATTACTGCCGCATCTGTCTTCCTCCAAGTCTCCGCATATGATGCTTGGCGCGATGGTCAAGTCCTACTGGGCAGAGCGTCATAACATTGATCCTAAGGATATCTATGTTGTATCGATCATGCCTTGTATCGCAAAGAAGGCTGAGATCGTCAGACCTGAGTGCAATACTTCCGGTTATCAGGATGTTGATGCTGTTCTCACTACACGTGAGGCTGCACGTCTGATCAAACTGTACGGTATTGACTTCGAAGAACTCCCTGATGAGGATTTCGATGCTGATCTGTTCGGTGAGTATAGCGGTGCCGGTGTCATCTTCGGTGCATCTGGCGGTGTTATGGAGGCAGCTCTGCGTACTGTGAAACAGCAGCTGGAAGGCAAGAAACTGGAGAAGGTCGACTTTGAAGCCTGCCGTGGTATGGAAGGTGTCAAGGAAGCCGAGATCGATATTGCCGGCAATAAGCTCTGGATCGCTATTACTTCAAGTATGACAGCTGCGAAGCCTCTGCTTGAAGAAGTTAAGAACGGTACATCCAAGTATACATTCATCGAAGTCATGGGATGCCCGGGCGGATGCATCAACGGCGGCGGTCAGTCGATCGTTCCCAGCCGCATCAAGAACGGCAAGCTTGGTATGGGATACAGAAATCTCCGTATGAAAGCTCTCTATGATGAAGATCAGATCAAGGAAGTACGTGTTTCCAGTGAGAATACACAGATCCAGGAACTCTACCAGAACTATCTGGAGAAACCCGGAAGTGAACTTGCTGAAAAGCTTCTGCATACATCTTATTCTCCTAAAGAGAGATTCAAGGTATTTGACTAAGTAAGTTAAGAAAAGCACATGACATAATGCCATGTGCTTTTCTGTCTCATCTGTATATCCTGTATTAACGTGTTATATGCTTCAGGAAGAGCTGTTTGATACCTGCCTTATATACCAGCAGATAGCCTATGACAGCGCCTACAGCAGCCTGCAGGATCTGATAGGGAAGCTTTAACAAAGCATACTCCGGTGTGCTGTAGATAAATGCTCTGCCCAGAGAATAACCGACGACCATGATCACAGCCCCGATGAACAGGGCGACCATTGCTGCCGGTTTTTCATGCTGTGCACGGTGAACCAGTACAGAGATCACATAGGCCTGCAGACCATGGACCGCTAAGGACACAAACATCGGTGTCGGATAGAACAGCATATCTCCCAGGAATGAACCGATACCGCCGACGATGCAAGCTTCGGCAGGACCAAGCAGAAGGGCGGCTGTACAGATCACAATATCGTTAAGATACAGATGTCCTCCCGGCACCGGCAGACCGAAAGAACTCAGGGCGATATTGAGGCCAAGGAATATACCGGTAAGAGTAAGTATTTTAAGATTTTTATTCATGTTTATATAGTATGCCTATTCTGGATATATTGTTATTGCCAGAATATGAAATTATAATAAGACCAGATGAATAAAACTAAGTATATTACAGTATATGATGATCTGAAGAATAAGATCATTACGGGTATCTATACCTATGGAGATAAGATACCTTCCAAACGTGAAGCTGCCGATCACTATAAAGTCAGTCTGATCACGGTAGAACAGGCATATCGGATCCTGATCGATGAAGGCTATATCCATGCATCGGAACGCAGCGGATATTACGTGATCTACAGAACCGGGGAGATCTTTACAGCAGAGAATGACATGGTAATACCTGTGCGTCAGGCTGTCTCCGAGACGGATGATGAGTATATCAGCGCTTCACAGCTGGCCAGAACGATGCGCAGGGTGATCTCCGTGTATCAGGAAGAACTACTGCAGAAGAGCCCGAATACAGGCTGTATGATCCTGAAAAACGCGATACGGACATATCTTGCAAGAAGCCGGGATATCATAGTCTCTGCCGAACAGATCATCATCGGTGCCGGAGCTGAATACCTCTACGGCATGATCGTACAGTATCTGGGAACGGATAAGATCTATGCGATGGAAGATCCGTCGTATTCACAGATCCGTGAAGTTTACAGAGCATACGGTGTAAAGGCCATACCGCTGCCGATGGGTAATGACGGTATACTCTCATCAGCATTAAAAAACACTCATGCGGATGTTCTGCATGTTACACCGTATAACAGTTATCCTTCCGGGATCTCCGCGTCTGCATCCAAGAAAAGAGAGTATCTGCAGTGGGCTGAGGCACATCATGCGCATATTATCGAGGATGACTTTGATTCCGAGTTTACTCTTTCCACCAAAGCCGAGGATACACTGTATCATCTGGAGCCTGATCACAGCGTATTTTACATGAATACGTTTACGCAGTCTGTATCACCTTCGATCCGGGCAGGATACATGTTACTGCCGAAGGAACATACAGATGCGTATAACAAAAAACTGGGATTCTATTCATGTCCAGTCCCAGTTTTCGAGCAGTATGTGATTGCTGAACTGATCACTTCTGGTATCTTTGAAAGGCATATCAACCGTGTCAGAAGACTGCGGAGAAGGGGATCAGCTGTTTAAGAGTTCAGTTACCTTGGTGAAGACATCTTCAACCTTGACTTCAATGGCATTACCGACACGAGGTTTGATCTCTACGATACCATCTTTAGCACCGCGGCCGACGGTAATACGGTAGGGAATACCGATCAGTTCCATATCCTTGAACTTAATACCGGGACGTTCACTGCGGTCATCAAAGATCGGTTCAAGGCCTTTGGACATGAATTCATCATAGATCCTGTTGGCTGTCTCAACCTGGACTTCGTCACGGTCGGAGATCAGTACGATGCCTACCTGATAAGGTGCCAGATACTTGGGCCAGTTAATACCATTCTCATCGATATTCTGTTCGGCAAGAGCAGCCATGGCTCTGGCGGGACCAATACCGTAGCTTCCCATCCAGACATACTGGAGCTGGTTGTTGGCATCGAGATACTGCAGATTCATTGCCTTGGAATACTTTGTGCCAAGCTTGAAGGTATTGCCGACTTCGATACCGCGGGCAAAGTGCAGACGTCCGCCGCAGACAGGGCAGGTATCTCCCTCAAGGACATTGACGATATCTCCGCAGAGATCATATGTAAAGTCTGAAGGATTGACATTGATATAGTGATAACCTTCCTTGTTGGCACCGCAGCAGAAGTTCTTCATGTTCAGTACTTCGCTGTCAACGACGATCTTTGCGTTCAGACCGATCGGACCGGTAAAGCCGGGTACGGCACCGCCGGAAGCAATCAGTTCGTCATCCGCAAAGTTGATCTCATTTGCCTGTAAGAGCTTCATGGCTTTGGCTTCATTGAGCTCACGGTCACCTCTGACAAAGAATACCGTCAGTTCATCATTAACATTCATCAGCAGTGCTTTCACGCATTTCTGCATCGGAATATGCAGGTATTCACTGACTTCCTCGATCGTCTTACTGTGAGGTGTGGAAACCAGTTCTTTCTCCTTCGGTTCTTCCTCATCCTTAACGGATACACAGGGTGCTACCTCGATGTTGGAAGAGAAGTCACAGGTGTCACAGAGAACCAGAATATCTTCACCGATCGGTGCCAGAGCCTGGAATTCTTCACTTAACAGACCGCCCATGACACCGGTATCGGCACGGACGATCTTGTAGTTCAGCTTTAGTCTGTCCATGATATTCTTATAGGCATTAAACTGTTTCTGGTAGGCTATATCCATACCTTCCTGGTCTTTATCAAAGGTATAGGAATCCTTCATGGCAAATTCTCTGACACGGATCAAACCGTAACGGGGACGGGGTTCATCTCTGAATTTTGTCTGGATCTGATACAGGGAGAAGGGCATATCCTTGTAGGAACGGATCTGCATCTTGGCTGCCATCGCAAAGAGTTCTTCGTGTGTAGGACCGAGGACATAGTTCTGTCCCTTGCGGTCCTTCAGCGAGAACATACTGCTGCCGAAGCCTGCGCGTCTTCCCGATGAAATATATACGTCTTCCGGGATCAATGCCGGCATCAGAAGTTCCTGGCAGCCTGTGGCATTCATCTCTTCACGGATGATAGCTTCAATATTGTTCAGTACACGAAGACCGAGCGGAAGCATCATATAGACACCGGCAGAAGTTTTCTTGATAAAACCGGCGCGGACAAGAATATTACTGCTGGCAGAATCTTCATCTCTAACATCTTCACGAAGGGTGAAGAAATAACTGTTTTTAAGTTTCATATCATTCCCTCGATTCTTATCGATTATATCATTTATGTGCCTTTACTTTAAGAACTTTTATAACTATAATAATCAAAATACAAGGAGAGGAAAAACATGGCAAAGTATTATACCGAACCGTCTCATACATTCAGTGAATATCTTCTCGTTCCCGGCTTTACCGGTGAAGAGAATATCCCCGCCAATGTAGATCTCGGTACACCGCTCGTTAAGTATAAAAAGGGTGAGAAGCCTGCAATCCGTCTGAATATTCCCATGGTCAGTGCGATCATGCAGTCGGTCTCCGGTGACAGACTTGCGATTGCGCTTGCCAAAGAGGGCGGTATGTCATTTATCTTTGGTTCTCAGTCGATCAAATCGCAGGCGGAGATGGTCGCCAGAGTCAAGAACTATAAAGCAGGTTTTGTTATCAGTGATTCCAACGTCACACCTGATACAACGATGAAGGAAGTGCTTGATCTGCTGAAGGAAACCGGTCACTCGACAATGGCAGTTACCGATGATGGTACGGCAAACGGCAAACTGCTGGGTATGCTGACATCCCGTGACTACCGTGTTTCCCGCCTTGATCTGGACAGAACGGTCAAGGAGTTCATGACCTGCAGAGAGAAGCTGATCGTAGGCAATATCAATAACACATTGACGGAGTGCAATGATCTGATCTGGGATCATAAGCTGAATCAGCTGCCGATCGTTGATGATGACGATAAACTGCAGTATCTGGTCTTCAGAAAAGACTATGATTCCCATAAGGAGAATCCTGATGAACTGCTTGATGAAGAGAAGCGTTTCATGGTCGGTGCCGGTATCAATACCCGTGACTATGAAGAGCGTGTTCCGGCGCTGATCAACGCCGGTGTTGACTGTCTATGTATCGACTCCAGTGACGGCTATTCGATCTGGCAGGGAAAGACGATCAAGTGGATAAGAGACCATTACGGTGATTCCGTGAAGATCGGTGCCGGCAATGTTGTTGATGAAGAAGGCTTCAATTATCTGGCTGACTGCGGTGCCGACTTTATCAAGATCGGTATCGGCGGCGGTTCCATCTGCATTACCAGAGAGACGAAGGGTATCGGCAGAGGTCAGGCGACAGCAGTGATCGAGGTTGCCAAAGCCCGTGATGAGTATTATAAGAAACACGGTGTTTATATTCCGATCTGCAGTGACGGCGGTATCGTCTATGACTATCATATGGCTTTAGCGCTTGCGATGGGTTCTGACTTTGTCATGTTAGGAAGATATTTCTCAAGATTTGAAGAAGCTCCCGGCGCTAAACTGATGATCAACGGTTCCTATGTGAAGGAATACTGGGGTGAAGGTTCCAACCGTGCAAGAAACTGGCAGAGATATGATCTCGGCGGAAGCAGTAAACTGTCCTTTGAAGAGGGTGTTGACTCTTATGTACCTTATGCAGGTACACTGAAGGATAATGTTGCTGCTACGATCTATAAGATCAAGTCTACGATGTGCAACTGCGGTGCTCTTACGATCCCGGAATTCCAGGATAAGGCAAAGCTGACACTTGTCAGTTCGACTTCGATCGTTGAGGGCGGTGCGCATGATGTCATCGTCAAGAATCACGATCAGAACAGCGAAAGATAGTATTTACAGTAATATTTAGTAAGATGAGACTTCGTGTGCGGAGTCTCATTTTTGTATATATACATATTGCAGGAACTGATACATGAGTATGGTATGATATAAACAGAAAAGAGTTCATATCATGATAAGAATGTATACAAAGGAAAAGACCGAAGAGATTCTTTTGAATTACAAAGGCTGGGTAGATACTCTGGCAGAGAGATATCATATACCGGCTGCTTTTATCAAAGCCATCCTGTACATGGAGATGACAGGCATGGATATCATGGATATTGCGGCAGATGCGGCTGTTTCCGTGAATGTTTTTAACAAGAAGGACAGTTCTACCGGCTATGCGCAGATCTTTGGCAGAGTGGGTCTGGAGGCTGTGAATTTTGCCAGTGACAGAGGACTCACGGACTATGCAAAGCTCAGAATAGAGAGCGATCACAGGCTCAGCAGTAAAGATCCCGATGATATACGTCTGGTATGGAAACTGCTGAAGGATGATCCGTTCATGAACATGGAGATCGCTGTGCTGAATATGCTGAGCTGTGCCGAAGAGAAG
>CADBMY010000274.1 GCA_902795905.1 uncultured Erysipelotrichaceae bacterium | reverse complement strand
CCTTCCGCAAACAGAGGACGGATCGGACGGTCGATCAGTCTTGCCGTCAGTGTCGCATGCTCGGAAGGACGTCCCTCACGGCGCAGGAAACTGCCGGGGATCTCGCCTACCGCATACATCTTCTCGTTATACAGCACGGTCAGCGGAAAGAAATCTGTATCTTTCGCTTCGTGGCTGGCTGTGGCAGTGCTCAGGATCACCGTGTCTTCATATCTGACAAGGACGGAACCGCCTGCCTGTTTAGCGATCTCACCATTCTCTACAGTGATGGTGCGGCCTCTGAAATTCCAACTTCTCTTAAACTTCTCCATCTTTCAATTTAACCTCTTAAATCACTCAAAATATATTAACTGATATATTCTATCATACATAAGTGTAAAACGGCGATCACATTCCGTATGTTTTTTTCGCAATCATATAAAAAAACCTGTCAGTACGGATCTTACCGTACCGGCAGGATGTTTATTCTCTTACCAGGATCTCGGTTTTCCTGAGCGGAAACTTCGCATCGCTCCAGAGGTCGGTCACCAGCTTGCCCATGGATACCTGACCGCGTATTTCGGCATGGGCACCGCAGACCTTTACTTCTGCAGGCATATCCCCTTTCAGGATCATCTTCAAAGCAGTAAACGGCGCATAAGCCGAAGATACCTCGAGAGGACAGATCATCACCGGCAGATCATGCGTCAGGATATACTCCGCTGCCTGCGGATCAGCATACAGGTTCTTCTCAGCATACCCGTGCACATTCCCGTACATCAGACAGCCGCCCTGAAAGATGATCTTACGGATATTTGCCGCCGATGACGGATACCGCTTCAGCACGGATGCCGCATTGCTCAGAGGACCGGCTGAAACAAATATGATCTGTCGTTCGGCGATACCGTCTCTGATCACATCACAGGCATTGTCCATGCCGGGGTATGAACAGCCGATGATCTCCGCTGTATCCTTCAGTACTTCCTGAATGACAGGAAGATCTTCCTTACATGCGTCCAGCCATATCTGCATCATCGTCTGTACCTCTCTTCCGCCGCCAGCAGTTCTTCCACAAACTTCTCCCGGTCAAGGTCCATCAGCACCCTGGCGTTATAATGTGCGCTGTCCTCAAAGTCGGCGATCATTGCCCCGCGGGTATATTCTCCGCTGCATTCAATACGGATATACACATCTTTTACCGTGTAGATCTCCGGCTTATACAGGCACATCACGGCATTGGGATCGTGCATCGGTGATCCTTCCCAGCCCATGCCTTCATGCCGGGATCCGAAGAAGTCAAGCCATCCGCCGATGATCTCTGCAAGTCTGCTGTCGGCACTCCGGAAACGTTCTCTGTCGGCCGGATAGATCAGCGCTTTCTCCGTCACATCCAGCGGACTTACCCATATCGGTATGCCGCTGCGGAACACGATATCTGCCGCCTCCGGATCGACCAGAATATTGAATTCCGCTGCCGGTGTCCAGTTGCCGTTGCGGATGCCGCCGCCCATGATCGAGATCTGTCTGATCTTCGGCTTCAGCTCCGGATATGCTTCCAGCAGAATACCGACATTAGTCAGTGCCCCTGTCGCAGCGATCGTCACCGTCTGACTGCTTTCCCGCAGGACCCTGGCCATCAGTTCGACCGCCGGCATTTCGCTCAGTTCTCTCTCTGCTTCCGGCAGATCGGCACCGTCCAGGCCGCTGGCACCGTGGAAATCACCGCCCGTGATCACCCTGCCGTACATCGGTTTGGCAGCTCCGGAGGCGATCGGCGCATCAATGCCGAAAAGTGTGCAGATACGCAGGGCATTGCGGTTGATATTCTCGAGATCCTTGTTTCCGGCTACCGTTGTTACCGCTTTGATGTCAAAGATATCTGCCGATGCCGCAAGCATCCAGGTCATGGCGTCATCATGTCCGGGATCCCCATCCAGGATCAAGGGCATACGTCCGCGGGAGACCTGTGCAATATTGATTCTTTCCTTCAGTTTCATTCCGTCATGTTTATACATACTTCTATTATAGCGGAGAAAGAAAAAACAGCAGACGTATCTGCTGTCTTTCCGCTTACTTTCTGAGTCCGAGCTTGGCAACCAGATCACGATAGCGGTTAACATCGTGATTTCTGAGGTATGTCAGCAGCTTTCTGCGGCGTCCGACCATTTTCATCAGACCGCGGGAAGAAGAATAATCCTTCTTGTTCAGCTTCAGATGTTCCGTTAAACGGTTGATCTGTTCTGTAAGGATAGCAACCTGTACCTCAACGGAACCGGTATCGCCTTCCTTACGGCCGTACTTTTCGACAAGCTCTGTTACTTTTTCCTTTTCAAGCATTTTCTTTTCCTCCTTTTCAGAATAGACCTTTTGATCCGAGAAGAACGCTGAGGATACGTATATCCCAGGTCAAAAGCATATTGATATTATCACGTCTCAGCGTTTCAGGCAAGCATTACGGAAGAAAACGGATCAGAACTTCATTCATTAACGGATATCCGCTGTCCGTAAGCCGCAGATACCCGTTATTGATCTCCAAAAGACCTTCGGACATGCATGCGGAAAGCGTATCCGGCCAGACTTTCGTTACCGGTGTTCCGTACCGTTTCGCAAATGCCTGCAGGTCCAGTCCCCTTTTCATGCGCAGAGACATCATCAGATGTTCAAACATCATATCCTCTCTGCTGAGAAGGATCTCTTCACGGGCAAACGGATCTTCGATATAGGCACGGATATTCTTCGGCTTATCGTAGCGGATATTCCCAATCTTGCCGGAAGCCCCTGCCGAGAGTCCGTGGAAATCTTTATACTCCCAGTATGCCTTGTTGTGCATGGATTCCCTGCCGTTACGGGCAAAGTTTGATACTTCGTACTGTATATATCCGTACTTCGGCAGTTCCGTACAGATCATCTCATACATGTCTGCTTCCGTATCTTCATCGCAGCTCCGGTATCCCTTCTTACCGAAGACAGAGTTCTCTTCGATGGTCAGACTGTACAGAGAAAGATGATCCGGCTGCAGAGATACAGCAGTTTCCATACTCTTACGAAGGGAGGCAGGTGTCTGCCCCGGAAGTGAATACATCAGGTCCAGAGAGATATTATCAAGTCCTCTTTCCCGCAGGATATGCACTGCGTCCCGTACATCCTCTGCCGTATGATGTCTGTTCATCATCCGCAGTTCCCTGTCATCCGCACTCTGAAAGCCCATACTGATCCGGTTGACCCCGCTGGCCTTCATGACATCCGCCTGGAATGCCGTCAGAAGCTCAGGATTGACCTCAGCGGTAAATTCCCCGTCTTCAGCACATAGTCCCTGAAACAGGCTGAAAAAGCGTGCAAACTGATCATCGCTGAGGCTGTTCGGGGTACCTCCGCCGATGTATACCGTCCGCATCGCTTTATCTCCTGAGAGTAACTCCGTTTCCCTCTGCAGTGCCTGAAGCCATTCTTCTGCCTGTTCTTCACGATAAACGACATGACAGAAATCACAGTAATAACAGATCGTTCTGCAGAACGGAACATGAACATACAGATGTTCAGCGTTTTCTGTCATCATCCATGGATAATACGGCCATGAAAGCTTCCTGCGGTATCACGACCGAACCGACAGCCTTCATCCGTTTCTT
>CADBMY010000273.1 GCA_902795905.1 uncultured Erysipelotrichaceae bacterium | reverse complement strand
TTCATCAAACTGCACAGAGCCTAAATGACAGTGTGTATCAATATAACTCATACATTTATTGTAATACAGAGAGATACACAAAAATGCCGGGAAATGAAGCGGACCCAGCTGAATAACGATCTGCTATATACCGATGACTTTTTCGGTAAACTCTCTCAGTTTATGGACATCTCCGTCAAACAGATATGTAAATATGCCAAGTCTTTCTGCTGTGTTAAGATTCTCTTCTCTGTCATCAATAAAAATACACTCTGAAGCATTCAGCCCATACCTTTCCAGCAGGATCTTATAGATCTTTTCATCCGGTTTCATCACATGTTCATCAGCAGAGACAACAGTACCGTCAAAGTACTTTGCACCGGGTATCATCGGCCAGTACACTTTCTGCATGACACTGGCATTGGACAGCAGGTATATCCCGTAACCTTTCGCTTTCAGTTCCCGGATCATCTCTTCCATGCCTTCTATGGGAATGACCGGTTCAAACCATCCCCCGATCAGATACTCTGCATGGATACGGAGATGTTCCGGAAGAAGCGGCTTAACGATTCGGATCATTTCCTGTTCACTGAGGTCTCCCCGGTCCATAGCCGTCCACAGCGGAGAATCATAGATCTCTTTCCGGATGATCTTCCTGTCGTCCCGATCCGCAATGCCTGCTCTGTCCATAAACACCTCCGGATCAAAACCGATGAGTACTTTCCCCATATCAAAGATGATGTTCCTGATCCTGTCTTTCATGACTTTCTTACTTCTCCGTTCTTCTTGTCTATTATACTAACGAATGACTTTCATACATAAAAATGCCGGGAAATGACCCGGCATTCTTACAATCAAATGATTAATGGATTACTTCAGACCTGCGAAGTACTTGATCGTACGAACCATCTGAGAAGTATAGGAGTTCTCATTGTCATACCATGCTACAACCTGTACCTGGTATGTGTTGTCGTCGATCTTAGCTACCATTGTCTGTGTAGCATCGAAGATGGAACCGTGTGTCTCACCAATGATGTCGGAGGAAACGATCGGATCTTCATTGTATCCATAGCTGTCATTAGCAGCAGCCTTCATAGCAGCGTTGATGCCTTCAACAGTAACATCTGTGCCTTCAACTACAGCAACGAGGATCGTTGTGGAACCTGTAGGCGTAGGAACACGCTGTGCGGAACCGATCAGCTTACCGTTCAGTTCAGGGATAACAAGACCGATAGCCTTAGCTGCACCTGTGGAGTTCGGAACGATGTTGATCGCACCGGCTCTGGCTCTTCTCATATCACCTTTTCTGTGCGGTCCGTCAAGGATCATCTGGTCACCTGTATAAGCATGAACAGTTGTCATGATACCGGACTTGATCGGAGCATACTTGTTCAGTGTGTTAGCCATCGGAGCAAGGCAGTTTGTTGTGCAGCTTGCTGCAGAGATGATCGTGTCATCAGCCTTCAGTGTGCCTTCGTTAACACCGAATACGATCGTAGGCAGATCGTTTCCTGCAGGAGCAGAGATAACGACTTTCTTGGCACCTGCATCGATATGAGCCTGTGCTTTAGCCTTCTTTGTATAGAAACCTGTGCACTCGAGAACTACGTCAACGCCTAATTCACCCCAAGGTAATTTAGCAGCATCAGGTTCTTTGTAGATCTTGATCTCTTCACCGTCAACAGTGATGGAATCTTCACCAGCAGTAACTGTGTGACCTGCCCATCTGCCCTGTGCGGAGTCATACTTTAACAGATTTGCCAGCATCTTGGGATCTGTTAAATCGTTGATTGCGACAACATCGTAACCTTCAGCCTTGAACATCTGTCTGAAAGCCAGTCTGCCGATTCTGCCGAAACCATTAATTGCAACTTTTACATCTGCCATAATTGTACTAGACCTCCTCTAAGTTACATGAAAAATTATAGCATAATTTAATCCTTTGTGAATTAATTCGTAACCTCCGATAAGGGAATTATCATGATATTAAGGCTTTCTTTTACACATATGATTCATGTAAGTCATTTACATGTTTCGTTTATATATAAAAATGCAGGTTTCCCTGCATTTTTCAGAATCTGTCATTAAAGTACAGCGGTTTCCTGCTGATCGCATATGCCTCCTGGGCAGTGCTGACTTCCGTATTGAACAGCCTCGAGAACAGTGAAGCATCGTTCAGCCTGACAAGCTTGGACCACTCTTTCTTCTTTACAGCTCCGGGCAGCAGTACGGTCAGATTCTCCGCATCGCTGACCACGAGATCCACGTTCTTCCGTTCCTGGAAAGCCGCATTGACCATCTTCATCAGTCCCTTGGCATCCACGTAGATACACTCTTCGATCTCCGCCAGATCATCCTTGACCGCAATACAGGCATATGCACGTATCCGGTTCTTTTCATCGTAGAAAGCAACTGTCTTACCACCGCGCCGTGATACTTCTTTCTTCATTGCCGCAAAGTCTTCGACATTCCTGGCACTGAAGCCGTTGAATCTGTGCGCAAATGCCGAGTATACCTTTAACATATCGATCGGTGAGGGATCATATGCACAGCCGAAGTTCGTGATCGCACTGAAGTTCTTCCGTTCCAGACTGTAGCGGGTCTTCTTATATATACGCTCAAAGCCGGCATTGCCGAAGTATCTTGCGTCACTGACATCTGCCAGTGTGATCAGTTCACTGTGTTCGCAGGCATCCAGCACCACCGGAAGCAGTTCTTCACTGATCAT
>CADBMY010000272.1 GCA_902795905.1 uncultured Erysipelotrichaceae bacterium | reverse complement strand
GGGGTATCGTTCGGCTGATGCAGGATCAGGTATACAGTGGGACAGGATCAACGGTCCATTGTCCGTCGATCTCACCGCTGTTACTTCTGGCAATATCATATACCGAAAATACAGAGAAGACCTGCTGGATCTATTTCAGCAGCCAGTACTTCTCCAGCGGAAACAGGATCGTGAACTGCAGCCATCCGGCAAGCATTGCGGCAATGCTGGCGGCCGAAGCATGGATCACGGAATGTTCAAGCCCGTGCAGATAATGGACGATCAATCCCTGCAGCCAGGTAGAAACCAGGATCAGGACCAGGATGATCCCGAGGTAGATATACAGGTTGCGCTTCGGCGGATCACTTTTGAATGTATATTTACGGTTGCGGTAATACCCATAGATATTTGCCAGCAGATTTGAAAGCAGAAACGGCATGATGAAACCCCAGTTCATATTGTCAGCACCAACCGAGCTCTCATTGAAAAACAGTGTCAGAAAGCCTGTGACAGGTGTTTTCCAGTCCTTCATCAGGTATACAAACAGGTTGACCAGGATCAGCTGGATACCCGTAACGGTAAAGGAGATAAGCGCAAATTTAAGGATTTGCGTGATACTTTTCGGAGATTTCTGCATACAATAATTATATGCACCCGAATCAGGATGTATAGATTGAAGAAATAAGAGGTGAGGATAATGGTTAAGGTAAGTGTTATCGTCCCGGTATATAATGCCGAGAAGGCATTGGAGAGATGTATCGACAGTATACTGAATCAGGAATACAAAGATTTTGAACTGATTGCTGTAGATGACGGCAGTAAAGATCGTTCAGGCGAGATCCTGGATGCCTATGCTAAAGCAGATCCGAGAGTTGTCGTGATCCATAAGGAAAACGGCGGTGTCAGTGATACCAGAAACAGGGCACTGGATATTGCACAGGGTGAGTATGTACAGTTTCTGGATGCGGATGACTGGATCCCTGCAGATTCCACAAAAGTGATGGTCAGAGCCATCGAAGAGAGCGGAGCAGATCTTGTGACTGCGGATTTCTACCGTGTTGTCGGAAACAATATTGCCCGTAAGGGATCGATCACAACGTCGGAAGTACTGACCAGGCAGGAGTATGCGGAATGGATGATGGACAGTCCTGCCGACTATTATTACGGTGTCCTCTGGAATAAGCTGTACAGACGTCAGATCATCGAACAGTACCATCTGCGGATGGATAAGACACTGAGCTTCTGTGAGGATTTTGTCTACAATCTGGAGTATATCCTCCGATGCAAAACGATCATCCCTCTGCAGATCCCTGTATACTATTACGTTAAAACAGATGGATCACTGGTATCACAGAATTTGAATTTCAGCCGTATCGTACAGATGAAGACCAGTATCTACGAGTATTACAATGCCTTCTTCAAGCAGGTTCTGGATAAGAAGGAATACTCCCAGGAGCGTATCAATATCGCCAGATTCCTGGTTTCGGCTGCGACCGATGATATGGCAATTCCTCTGCTTCCCGGTACCAGAAAGCTCGGCGAAGAGAATGTAAAGATCCTGTATAACGCAGATAAGTCAAGGGACCCTGTATCTGCCGCATATTACATGAACAAGGTGTTTGACAGACTGCTGAATTCGGTGGCGATGAAACATGATCTTGACCTGCGTGATGTGCGTGTCTTCTACGCTCTGCATGGAGCAGGCAGGATCTTCTCACCGCGTGAACTGTCTGATTATACAGGCATCTCACAGACGATGATCCTGCTGTCGCTGCAGAAACTGGCAAGCCGCTCGCTGGCGGTCTTCCGTGTCGATCGCAGCGGTATTGAGTTCAGTGTTTCCGACAGTGCCAGTGATCTGATCAAGGATATCGGACAGGCAAAAAGCGATCTGTATGCAGTCATGCAGCAGGGACTGACGGAAGAAGAGATCAGGAATGCCAGGATCACGGATGATAAGATCCTGACGAATTTGAAGAATTCGCTGGAGACATATGAAGCGTAAGGTACTGACACTGACAGAAGAGACGAAGCTGTTTGTCGGAGCCGATCCCTGGCATACTTACGGTATACCGGATAAAGGTATACCGTCTTTGACGATGTCTGACGGTCCCCACGGACTGCGCATAGAGACCAAAAGCGGTCTTGGATTTAATACGTCCAAACCGGCAGTATGCTATCCGACAGCTTCAGCACTTGGCTGTACATTCGATCCTGAGCTGATGCAGGAATTCGGACGAATACTGGCGGAAGAGTGTGCGGCAGAAGGGGTGGATATTCTGCTTGGGCCGGGTGTGAATCACAAGCGTTCACCGTTATGCGGAAGAAACTTTGAGTACTTTTCCGAAGATCCGCTGCTGACGGCAGAACTGGCTTCCGGGTATATACAGGGACTGCAGGATAATGGTATTGCGGCATGTCTGAAACACTTTGCCGGCAACTCCCGTGAGATGGGAAGACTTGTCCAGGACAGTGTGATCGATGAACGTACACTGTATGAGATCTATCTGCGTCAGTTTGAAAAAATCGTCAGAAAAAGCAGACCGGCTGCGGTCATGGCCGCATATAACCTGCTGAACGGCACGTATTGCTGCGAGAATAAGGAACTGCTTACGGATATCCTTCGGCATAAATGGGGATATCAGGGTGTTATCATGTCTGACTGGGGTGCTGTCAGCGATCCAGTCATGTCTGCTGTCAACGGTCTGGATGTGGAAATGCCCGGCGGTGATCACGGGACTTCGCTGCTGCTGAAGAATGCATATAAAAATAAGATCCTGACGGATGAAAGGATCAGCACACATACCGATACCATGCGCAGACTGGCAGAATTCTGCAGCACGGAAAAGAAACGCACATTCCGTACGGCAGACCACCTTGCCTTTGCTCAGAAGCTTGCGGAGCGCAGTGCCGTACTGCTGAAAAACGACGGCTCACTGCCGCTTTCAAAACAGGATGATCTGGCTGTGGTCGGACTTCTGGCCAAGACACCGCGCTATCAGGGGACCGGAAGCAGTAAGGTCAACAGTATCACCCACGACTCACTGTGTGAGGCATTGGATGAAGCCGGTGTGAAGTACACGTATGCGCAGGGCTATCACACTGTCGTTGATGAATATGATCCTGTTCTTGGAGAGGAAGCTGTCCGCGCTGCCCGCACACATGCCCAGACAGTTGTAGTAGTCGGTCTGACAGACGGCTTTGAGGCAGAAGGCTATGACCGCACACACCTGGATCTGCCTAAGGCACAGAACCAGCTGATCAATCGTCTTCTGGAAGTTAACACGCATCTGATCATTGTTCTGCAGTGCGGAGCTCCTGTAGTACTGCCCTGGGCGGAGGATGTCAGCAGTATTCTGTGTCAGTATCTATCCGGATGTCAGGGCGGTCATGCCCTGTACAGGCTGCTGTACGGGGAGGCTGTTCCCTGCGGAAAACTGGCAGAGACGTTCCCGATGTCTCTTGAATCAACCCCCGGTTACCGGTATTACGCGGATGATCTGCTTCAGGTACAGTACAGAGAGGGCATCTTTACCGGTTATCGGTATTACGATACATTTGGTATTCCCGTCCGTTATCCATTCGGACACGGGCTTTCCTATACGACATTTGACTACAGTGATCTGAAAGTCAGACAGGATGAAGGCGGTATCCATGTTTCCCTGAAGATACAGAATACCGGAAAATATGATGGTGCCGAGATCGTTCAGCTGTACATGCAGATGAATGACTCCCGGATCGCCCGTGCCAAGCGTGAACTGATCGGATTTAAGCGGCAGATGATCAAAGCCGGAGACAGCGCAGAGATCGATGTATATATCCCGTTTGAAGATCTTTCCTACTATGATATCGGCACGCATGAACGTCAGGTTGAAGAAGGTATGTATACGATCATGGCCGGCTCTTCATCGGAAGATATACGGTTATCTGCAGACATCGCTGTAAATGGCTGTAAAGAGCCTGTAAGTACGCTGTCCAAAGAGTATATCCGGGTCACAGCCGGTGAGATGGAAATCAGTCAGACTGATTTTATCAGTATGCTAGGGCACGATCTGCCTCAGGAAAGAGCAGGATGGCCTTTCCACCGCAATACGACAGTCAGAGAACTGGGTATCAGTAAGGCCGGAAGGGCAGTTCACAGGCAGATCGGAAGGATATTGAATCGTGAAGGCATGGAGGACGTACGTTCTTCAATGGTCTTTGAAGCACCGCTGAGAATGATGCTGATGGCAGGTAAAGGTATTACCTGGCAGACGGTTGATGAGATCGCCAAACTGTTCAACGGGCATGTGCTGGGGTCGATCAGACGGATCAGGAGGAGTCTCGACAGGAAGCACTGATTGTTACATAACAATGTTAGCCAATTATTTCACAAGCTGCAGTTTTATAATTATATAAGAAATATGGAGGAACATATATGAATTGGATGAAGACCAGATTTCTTGTATACGGAGCACTGCTGGGCTCTGCAGGTGTGAAGATCCTGACAAGTGACGATGCTAAAAAGGTATATACACATATTACAGCTGCAGTCATGCGCGGAAGGGACGAAATTGCGCGTACATATACATCCCTGAAGGAAAACTGTGAGGATATCGGTGCTGATGCCAAGGCAATCAACGAGAAAAGAGCGGAACAGAAGAAAGCTGCCATGATCGAGGATGCCAAGGAGATCCTTGCGGCAGCTAAGGAAAAGGGAAAAAAGTAAGGTGCTCTCATGAGATGCCGGATCCTTCATGAAAGTGCCGGACGCATGCGTGTACATGCGCTTCAGTACCGAATGACATATAAGCAGGCAGATACGCTGGAGTACTGGCTGCAGTCCTGTGACGGTATTAACCGTGTTACGGTCAATGACAGAACAGGGAATATCATTATTTATTATTCGGCAGAAAGACAAAAGGTCATTGATCTTCTGTCTTCTTTTCGCTATGACGAACATGCGGATGCAGCACCGGAAAAGACCGGCAGAGAACTGTCGCGTGAGTTTGAAAACCGCATTATTACACATGTAGTTAAACGAGGCATTACCCGTTTTCTGTTTCCGGTTGATCTGCGTAATGCGTATAATCTGCTGCATTCACTAAAGTTCATTAAAGAAGCACTGATGGCTCTGAAACGCGGAAAGCTTGAAGTATCGGTGTTGGATGCCGTAACGATCACTGTCAGTATGCTGCGGAATGATTTTGAGACAGCCGGAAATGTGATGTTCCTGCTTGGCCTCAGTGAGATCATTGATGAGTGGACGCATAAGAAGTCACTGGATGATCTTGCACGCAGTATGTCACTGAATATTGATAAAGTATGGCAGGTGCTTCCTTCCGGACAGGATATACAGATACCTGTTTCCGAGATCCGTGAAAATGACCTGATCAGGGTCGGTTCCGGTTCCGTGATCCCGCTGGATGGTTTTGTATACAGCGGTGCAGCTGAAGTGAATCAGGCTTCTCTGACAGGAGAATCACTGGCTGTTTCCAAACAGGCAGATACACCGGTCTATGCCGGTACTGTCATTGAAAACGGAGAACTGGTGATCAGGGTGTCAAAGACAAGCGGAAGCGGCAGATACGACCGGATCGTCAGAATGATCGAAGATTCACAGAAACTGAAGTCGGATTCCGAAAACCGTGCCGCAAGACTCGCCGACAGGCTTGTGCCGTGGAGCCTTGGCGGTACTTTGATCACATATCTTCTGACCCGGAATGTCCAGAAAGCTTTAGCCGTACTGATGGTTGATTTCTCCTGTGCACTGAAACTGACGATACCGATTGCTGTGCTGTCAGCGATGAGAGAGGCATCTCTCTATCAGGTCAGCGTCAAGGGCGGCAAGTATCTGGAAGTAATGGCAAAAGCAGATACTGTGATCTACGACAAGACGGGTACACTTACTTATTCGGAGCCGAGAGTAGCAGATGTGGTCGCCTTTGGAAACTATGACAAAGATGAGATGCTGCGGCTTGCGGCATGTCTTGAGGAACACTTCCCTCACAGTATAGCCAATGCGGTCGTCAGAGATGCAGCGGAAAAGGGTCTGATCCACGAAGAAAAGCATTCACGTGTGGAGTATGTTGTGGCACATGGCATCGTCAGTCATATTGACGGCAAGAGAGTACTGATCGGGTCTCATCACTTTATCTTTGAAGATGAGAAGTGCCGTATACTGAAACGTGATCAGAAGAAGTTTGATGAACTTCCAGGCAGATACTCGCATCTGTATCTGGCAATAAACAAAACGCTGGCAGCGGTGATCTGTATTGAAGATCCTGTACGTGCAGAGGCGCCGGATGTGATCAGAGGCTTCCGTGATCTGGGTATCCGTAAGCAGGTCATGATGACCGGTGACAGTCTGCGTACAGCCAGAGCTATTGCTGAATTGGCTGGGATCGAAGAATTCCATGCCGAAGTACTGCCGGAGGATAAGGCAAACTACGTGATCCGTGAACATGAACAGGGGAATACCGTGATCATGATCGGAGACGGTATCAACGATACGCCAGCACTTGCGGAAGCGGATGTAGCAGTAGCGATATCCAACGGAGCAGCCATTGCCAGAGAAGTGGCGGATATGACGGTTCCTGAGCAGAATATCATGAATCTTGTCAGGATGCGTGAACTGGGTCTTGCTCTGCAGCAGAGGATCAACAGCAACTACAGGTTTATCATGGGCTTTAACTCTTCACTGATCCTGCTTGGTGTATTCGGGATTCTCTCACCGACGATAACTGCCTATATGCATAATCTGTCGACGCTGGCATTAAGCATACGGGCAATGACAGATCTTCTTGATCAATAACAGGTGCTGTAAAGCATCTGTTTTTATCATGGTACAATGCTTATATGCTGAAGGATAAGGATATCAGAGAACCCCTGTATGAGTGGCTGGAAGAGCACTACGGTATCATACGTATCGTTGAGGAAAAGACGATAGGCAAAGCCCGTGCCGATGTCATGATGATCATGGATGACCGTATATGCGGACTGGAGATCAAGAGTGATGCCGATACATATGCCAGGCTGCAGGGACAGGTGAGGGAGTATAATAAGTACTTTGACAGAAACTACGTGGTGATCGGAATCAGGCATGTCCGCGGAGTCAGTGAGCATATCCCGGCATGGTGGGGGATCATCACGGCAGAAACTGAAGGCAGGATCACCGATCTTTACCTGCTCAGGGAAGCAATGCCGAATCCGAAGGATGTTCTGGAGAAGAAACTGTCACTGTTATGGAGACCGGAGCTGAATCATCTGCTTGTGATGAATCATCTGCCTGCCTATAAGGAGAGATCCAAGCGATTTGTACAGATGAAGCTAATAGAAAAAGTTCCCCGTGATCTTCTGCATATGCAGATCAGCGGAGAACTCTTTGAACGTGATTATACCTTGATCGAACAGGAGATCAGTGAATACCGGGCTAATAACCGCCGTAGTGGTTGATCATGCGCTCCAGTTCTCTCCAGGTTACCGGTAAGGCATAGCAGTGCGCAGGTTTGTCCAGCGGAATAAACAATGTCTCCCAGTAGATCTCATCGAACCATCCATCCATGATCTCATCGGTATAGTATGCCTTGAATTGCGAACGTGTATAGTCGTCATAATACAGATAATAACCATCACCGAGCATGTTTTTCATGATCATCGGACCTTCGCTCTGATGACCTGAGAACGGTTCTTCAAAATTGCCGAAATCATGCCAGCCGTTATGGGAAACCCCGCGGAAGAGCTGTGAGTATTCTTCCATCGGTGAGCGCTCATCCTTCAGAATGATCGTATAGTCGGCACCATCCTTGTATATCGTACCGTCAATAACTTCAAACCCTGTATCCACAAACTTCTGCGGCGCATCCACCGTCACAAGATCATCACTCAGGTTGTAATACATACCCTTGTCCTCAACACTGGACCAGTAGATGCAGTAACGGTCAAGCGTACGGTCATAGAAACCTTCCGGTGCCCATGCCTGTTTACCGCTCATGGAAAGATCATCGGAAGAATAATTGACTTTTACGAGACGTTCATTCTCGAACGTGATCATATCTTTTGTGTCATACGCATAGATACTGTC
>CADBMY010000271.1 GCA_902795905.1 uncultured Erysipelotrichaceae bacterium | reverse complement strand
TCATCGATCAGTTCGTTGAGCCGCAGCCAGGCTTTCAGCTGTTCTGCTGAGATCGGCTGTTCGGGGTTCCACTCCAGCTGGTTGGAGATGATGATATTTCCGTTCTGTACACGGCAGGCAATAAAGGCTGGATAGGAAGAGATATTCCACTCTGTTTTCAGTCTGTTCACATTGAGGGATTTCTCCAGTTCGCTGATATCTACATATTCAAGCAGTTTCTCAGGATCGAAGGTCGTTTCACTGCGTACCTGATGGATCACGGTATCTCTGACATATACACAGTCGTTGTTATTCTCCGAGCAGAAGAAGTAGTAGTGAATGACGGAGGAGCCGCTGCTGCGTGTATAATCACTCAGTGAGGCATAGTCCAGCACATTCGCAAAAATACCGGAATAGGCATCCCCGGCATCAACAGGTTCATTCAGTTTATATCCGACCAGTATCCCGCTGTAGATGACAAGCAGGGTAAGAAAGGTCATTAAAAGTCTTTTCAGCATAGATCTGACAATTCCAAAAAAACTATATCATTCAGCGGATAAGTTTGCAATTTTCTGTTCAAAATCATGGTAATAAGAGTAAAATGTTACGGTAAGGAGATTTACGTATGGATAGAGTAAGCGGAACCGTTTCAAGAGGCCTGAGAGCCCCGATCATCCGTGAGGGTGATGATCTTTGTGCAATCGTTATTGACACTGTGATGAAGGCAGTGGCAAACGGAGAGATCACTCCCAGAGATCGTGATGTCTTATGTATCACTGAGTCCATTCTTGCCAGAAGTCAGGGCAACTATGCGACGATCGACCAGATCGCGGAAGATGTCCGGACAAAGTTCGGCGGTGAGACGGTTGGTGTCCTGTTCCCGATCCTTTCCCGGAACAGGTTTGCAATCTGCCTCAGAGGTATTGCCAGAGGAGCGAAGAGAGTTGTTCTTCAGGTCAGCTACCCCAGTGACGAAGTCGGCAATCATCTTGTAGATATCGATCTTCTTGATGAACAGAACATTGATCCGTATCGCGATGTTATGACACAGGCGGAGTTCGAAGCGAAATTCGGTCGCTCCAGACATCCGTTCACAGATATGGATTATCTGGGTTACTACCGTTCGATCATTGAAGAAGAGGGCGCAGAGGCAGAGATCGTTCTGTCCAATCAGCCGGCAACACTTGTCGGTTATACAAAGAATGTTCTGACATGTGATATTCATACACGCGCCAGAACAAAACGTCTGCTGAAGAAGGCCGGAGCGGAGATCGTCCTGGGTATGGATGATATTCTGACAGCACCTGTTAACGGCAGCGGCTATAACGATAAATACGGTCTTCTGGGTTCCAACAAGGCCAGTGAGACAACTGTCAAGCTGTTCCCGGTCAAGAGCCAGGAGTTCGTAGAGAAGGTAGCTGCAGCACTGCTGGAGAAGACCGGCAAGCATATCGAAGTCATGGTCTATGGTGACGGCGCGTTCAAGGATCCTGTAGGCAAGATCTGGGAACTGGCTGACCCGGTGGTTTCTCCCGGTTATACATCCGGTCTTGAAGGTACACCGAATGAGCTGAAACTGAAGTATCTTGCGGATGATGCATTCAAGGATCTTTCCGGTACGGAGCTTCAGGAAGCAATCAGAGAATCGATCCGTCAGAAGGATGCGGAACTGAAGGGACAGATGTCCTCTGAAGGTACAACACCGAGAAGACTTACGGATCTGCTTGGTTCACTGTCGGATCTGACATCCGGTTCCGGAGACAAGGGCACACCGTTTGTATACATCCAGGGTTACTTCGACAACTACACGAATTAAGTAAAACTGCGGTCTTCGGACCGCTTTTTTCTTGAGCAGAGTCTGTTTTGACCATATAATAGTATTCACGATGAAATGGTATGAACAGAGTTTTATCAATCGCAGAGACTGGATCCTTGAGAATCTTGAGTATCTTGGTTTAAGTGCGAAGGAAGTGCTGATCGTTCTGCTTATCGATTTCTGCAATGAGCACAGGATCGAGATCACGACAGAACTGATGGCACGTAAAACAGGGATGTCTTCGGCAGAGGTGGAAGAGACGATCACCTTGCTGTGTGCGCGCAGATATATGGAGATCAGAGCGTCAGGCAAGCGTGTCAGGTTCGTCCTGAACGGGCTATTTGAGGTCGATACGGAACGTGACAGAGCGGATGGGGATCAGTCCCTGTTCGGTCTGTTTGAGAGCGAATTCGGCCGTCCTCTGTCCCAGAAAGAGGCACAGAGGATCAGTGACTGGAACCGTACATACGAGCACAAAATGATCGTGGAAGCACTGCGGGAAGCCAGTACATACCAGAAGATGAATTTTGCGTATATAGAATCGATCCTGCACAGGATGAAGACAGACAGGAAGACGGCAGATGGTCAGTGACAGAGTAGAAACAGTCCTGCAGGGACTGGATGATCTGTTTCCGGATGCGCACTGCGAACTGGAACACAGAAATAACTATGAGATGGCTGTAGCTGTTGTATTGTCTGCACAGACGACGGACGTCAGTGTCAACAGGGTCACACCGGCTCTGTTTGCGCGCTATCCCGATGCCTTTGCGCTGGCAGAAGGAGAACTCCCCGAGATCGAGAAGTATATCGCTTCTCTTGGTCTCTACCGGAATAAAGCCAAGGC
>CADBMY010000270.1 GCA_902795905.1 uncultured Erysipelotrichaceae bacterium | reverse complement strand
GGCAGTTTCAGCATTATTCCCTGGTGTTTTCCATTTGACGACATGAATATATGTGAATACCTTTGCGGACACCGGCGGCTCTACCGTATCAGTGAACAAGGTATATTAAAAAACTGCCGGAGCGAACTTCCGACAGCAGATCTGAATACTATGGATCTGGAGAAAGCAATACAATTGATTCAATGATGTTCAAGCTCCATCTCGTGATAGAGTCTCCCCGTGCTTCGACGTATGACTTCGGTCAACTTGCCGATCAGCTCATCAGGCGTCATAGGATCCTTTTGAAGCAGCCATTTTTCCACTGCAAGTATGCAGGCATCACCGACTATCTCAACGGTGAAGTCATCGGCATAGTCTTCACCGGCAATATGATATATTCGCTGGCGGATGATCGGTTTTCCAATTTTCTGAAGATGCTCAGCAAGAGAATTCTGTCCTTTCACCCTCAGCACTTTGCCGTAGAATCTGCGGTTCTCATACAAATAATCACAAAAGTCACGTATGCTTTTCAGTTGGTCACTTACAGAAACATCTTCCAGATCGCTCCTGATCAGCTTAATAAAATCACGGTCAAAGATCCAGTTCACAAGATCATACTTATCACGAAAGTGATAATAAAAACTTTTCCTGTTCATCCCGCATCGCTCACAGATATCTGTAACACTGATCCTCTCAAAAGGTTTCTCCTCCATGAGATCCCGA
The DNA here is from genome assembly GCA_902795905.1 of uncultured Erysipelotrichaceae bacterium. Classification (GTDB taxonomy): domain Bacteria; phylum Bacillota_I; class Bacilli_A; order Erysipelotrichales; family Erysipelotrichaceae; genus Bulleidia. The sequence continues at coordinate 3,790 of CADBMY010000270.1, read as the reverse complement.
AGTGCCTGTGCCAGCGCATTTCTGGTAATAATCGACTCTGCCATGACTCCATTTTACAACACACATCCACGAAAATACATCATGAATACTTTACATACAGTAAAAAAAAACTGTACAGGAATTAATCCATATACAGTATGACTTCACCCTTCTCAAGTGTCTTCTTCATGTCGATGATACGCTGATTTTCACTGCCGCGGAATTTCAGCGAGATATTCTTCTTTGCCTGTACAAACGGACCGTCTACCAGGACATCGAGATAACTGAGCATCTCATCTGTCACTTCGGTATACTTCCGCTGTCCCTTCTGCAGATCTTTCTCATAGACAAACCCGGTATAACTCCAGATATCTTTCTGCGGCAGTTCCTTCCTGACTCTGCGCAGCAGGTGTATCAGTTCAAGCTGATTCTCCGGCTCAAAGGGCTCACCGCCAAGCAGTGTCAGGCCCTGGATATTCTCATCTCTGAGCAGCCGGATCAGTTCATTTTCCGTTTCCTTCGTATACGGCTGTCCATACCGGAAGTTCCACGTCTCGGGCTGAAAACATCCCTCACAGGCATTCGTGCAGCCGCTGACAAACAATGTAACTCTGACGCCTTCACCGTCTGCGATATCATACATCTTGATATTACCGTAGTACATAAGTGTCCTCTTTTCTCATCTGAGAAAATTATACACGACGGAACATGTTCTGACGAACATTCATACAGCGTTTCAGCCATCCTCCGTGCAGATAGTAGACAAGGAACAGGGCACTGGTCAAAGCCCAGGAGATCGGATAGCAGCGCAGTGTATCAAAGATCGTTTCGGCAGGATACAGCAGGATCCAGAGAATACGCAGGATACCGATGCCGGCTGCTGTCATTAGCATCGGATACAGTGTATCGCCGCAGGCTCTGATCGAAGAAGAGAGTACCTCCACAAAGACAAAGGTAAACCACAGCGGGCAGATATACCGCAGGATCGAAAGTCCGATCCTCGTAACCTCCGCATCCGGTGTAAACAGACGGAACAGGAACGGTCCGCCGAAGTAGGAGAGCACCGTGATCACTGTGCTGATGATCATGAACAGGACAGTTCCTTCGCGGATCCCCTTGCGTACTCGCTCGATATTGCCGGCACCGAAGTTCTGTCCGGCAAAGGTCAACAGCGAAGTACCGAGAGCACCGGAACTGTTCCAGAACAGGGCATCGATCTTGCCGAAGGCGGTATATGCCGCAACCGTATCGGTGCCATGCATGTTAATACCGGCCTGGATAAACAGATTGGAGACACTGTAGAGAACAGACTGGATGCCGGACGGAAAACCGATCAGCAGGATCCTGCGCAGTGTTTTCGGCTCAAAGTGCAGATGTCTTAAGTCAAAGTGATAGCTGTCATCGGTGCGGTAAAGCACATACAGCGTAAGCAGGCAGCTGCACACCTGCGAGATCACTGTCGCCGCCGCTACACCGGAAACACCCCAGTGCATGACTGCCACAAAGACCACGTCGAGAATGATATTGACGATACAGGAAGCAATCAGGAAGTACAGCGGACGTCTGGAATCACCGACAGCACGCAGTACACCTGCACCTGTGTTATAGATCATTGCCGGTACCATACCGGACATGTATATGCGCATATACAGCAGGGAAAGCGGATAGATATCCGCAGGCACACGGAGCCACGTCAGCATCACCGGAGCAATGAAGAAGCCTGTAAACATCAGCGCAAAGCCGAGGACGACCGCCAGAAACATGCCTGAATAGACACCGCGCTCAACACCGTCAGGATCATTTGAGCCGTAGAACTGGGCAATGACGACCGTAGCACCGGAAGAAAGACCCGTCACAAAACCAACCAGCAGATTGATCACCGTACCGGTCGAGCCGCCGACAGCGCCGAGAGCTTCCTTGCCGACAAAGTTGCCGACAACTACCGCATCCACGGTATTGTAGAGTTGTTGAAACAGTGTTCCGAAAAAGACCGGAAAGAAGAACAGCAGAAGCTGCTGCCAGATAACACCGTGGAGCAGATCGGGTTTGATCCTGCGCATATACTTACCTCACATACGCGCAATTCTACCACTTTTCAAAGGACTTAAAAGGACTATTTTTCTTTTTACACAATGTAAACGCTTAACCGAAAACAAATGGTTCCGCATGCCCGTCACGGTCAAATACCCACAGCAGTTCGGAGAGCTTTGCGTCCGCAAATTCACGGTTTAATTCACGCAGCGCCCGTACTGCCTTCGCTGGCTGCAGATCCTCCAGCCTGCGGATGTTGACTTCATCCATACCCGTAGGAACGATGCAGACTTCGCCTGTCCGCCGCCTGAGAGCCTCCGCCATACCGGGGTAAAACATTGCGATCGCTCCGTTGACCGGACATTCTGTCGTCAGGATCAGATCATCGCCGAGTTCTCCGCTCTCCCCCGGATACGTGAAGTTTTCGTTTCTCTGTACATAGTCCTGCCAGTGTTCATAGATCACTGCCGGATACTTCCTGCAGGTATTCTTCAATGCCGCATCGAGGATCTCCTCATCGCTCATCTGCCACCTGCCGATCATCTTCCGCTTCACGCGAAAACTCCTGTATATGCCATCCTGACTGCCCATGTCACAATACAGCACCAATGCAATATCACCGATCCTCTGCAGGATCAGATCATCTTCCGCTGTACCGATCTTCTCTTCCGGCAGCACCCTGAGGATCAGATATTCTTCAGCAGTATGGTATTCTTCGAGATCTCCGGCGATATTATCCATCTGCAGTCTGTAGCTCATTGCTTCCGTCAGAAACCCGTCTACTGCCTGTTTCCCGTTCCTCTGAAAAGCCGGCCGGATATCATTCAGGCAGATACGCATGCGTACATTCCTGCCAAAGCCAACTAACAGCCATGTTTCCTGCAGAGATGCCTCGGGATCTTCCCCTCGCAGACTGTTGATCTCCCGTTTATCCTGTGCATATTCAAGGTTATCTTCATGCGGACGCAGAATCGCCAGCACCCGTGCCCCATAGGATTCTCCGTTCTTCGCAAACCACGCCTGTACAGCCTGTTCCAGTTCTTTCATGTCTTTCACCTCACACTGTTTATGGTAGCGAAAGACATTCATGCCTGCGTCCCGTAGTTGTCCCGGATCAGTGTCATATCCGTACCGAATCAGGGATTGACCGTTCCCCTGCGGAACGGCTTTAGAATACTTTGCATAGACCATGAAGACCGTTAACGAACTGTGCAGACTGACCGGTGTGACCCGCAAGACCCTCTTTTATTACGACAGAATAGGTCTTTTAACACCTGCCGTACGGATAGGCAAACAGAACAGTAAATACTACGAGGATGACGCTGCGGAAAAGCTGATGATGATCCATACCTACAAGCAGGCAGGACTGCAGCTCTCCGAGATACGCCGGCTGCTGTATGATGAGAATGCTTCACGGGAGGAGATCCTGTGCCAGGCCCTGCACCGTCTCAACAGCCGCCGGGAACAGCTGTCCCTGCAGATCACCCGGGCCGAAGAACTGCTCCGACAGACACTGGAGTAACCATACACGGAATATAAAATTATCTGAAAGAACGAAAAACAGGCGTGACCGCTATGGCCGCGCCTGTTTGTGTATATATTCGGCAAAGATCAGTCACACCAGTCAAAGAACTCGATGATCGTCTCCTCGACATCCTCACGGATATCCGCATAATTATGGATCTCATGACGATATCCCGGATACAGCTTTGTGGTGACATCATGACCGGTATCGATCAGCCAGTTGCTTGTCTGGTATACACCTGTACCGTACTGTCCG
>CADBMY010000269.1 GCA_902795905.1 uncultured Erysipelotrichaceae bacterium | reverse complement strand
GAGTGCTGGGGTGTACCTGCTCTGGCTGTGGATACACATGTATACAGGATCTCGAGAAGACTGGGACTGGCAAAGGAAGACGACAGTGTTGTCGATGTCGAGATGAAACTGAAACGCAAGATCCCGCGGGAAAGGTGGATCAGGACACATCATCAGCTGATCTTCTTCGGCAGATATCTGTGCCATGCCCGCAATCCCGAGTGTGAAAGATGTCCGTTCACAGCGATCTGTAAAGAAAAGCGAAAAGAGAAAACGACGGGTTGACCGTCGTTTTTGATTATCCTTCCGTATTGGCTGTTTCCTGTGGTTCAGCCGGTGTTACCGGTGTCGGCACCGGTGTCGGTTCCGGGGTAGGTGCTACCGTCGGTGTCGGCTCCGGCTCCGGGGCTTTCGGTGTACGGAAACGTGTGCAGACTTCATTGGAAGTCTTATCACTGTTTTCATATCCGTACCAGCCGCATACCTCGATCGCTGAATCGTCATTGAGGTAGATCTCCACCGTCTCGCTGTCATTGCCGGTCTCATAGGTATCGACAACAACACCGTCCTGGGCAACACGTGCCTTGTACTTAATGGCACCGTAGAGCCAGCTGTAGTCAAACATCCGTCTTCCCTTGGCTTCACGGATCAGTGAATCACCGATATACAGGCTGATGTCCATCGTATCTTCGGCAACTTCCAGTTTTTCTTCATCCGGATAGGGCGTCCAGCTCATGGTCATACTTCCGTTATCATAGGAGGCATTGAACTCATAGAGACTCTCGATGCCCGGTGCTTCGGGACTGACAAGGTTATACATGTTGGATTTGATCATGCCGGTGACCAGATACTGTCCGTTGGAGTCGGCAGGAGGCGCGGCATAGGGGAAGGTCGCAACGATATGCGTGATATCGGAGATCCCCGAAGGCCTCTGTACTGGTGCAGGCTGCAGCTCATCGTTCAGAACCGACAGCAGTTCGTTGGCGATCTTTCCGGGCAGATTCATATTGGACTTGTTTGTATCAAAGTAAGTATTCTGATCCTTGATACCTTTTTCGTAGCCGACCCAGACAGCCGTGGTATACTGCGATGTTTCTGCGATCATCCACTTATCCTTGGAGGCTGTTTCGGGAATGTTGTATTCGAGACCGTCCTTGCCCCAGTCGGTCGTACCGGTCTTGGCATAGGTGGCATAGTTTCTTGCCAGAAGCTGTGTGAACGGATAGTCTCTGACAACGTTGTACATCAGGTAGGCAGTCAGGTAGGCAGCCTGTTCGGAGAGGACCTGTTTCGGTTCGTAGGAAGGAACGAAGGGATCCTGACCATTGCGGTATTCTACACGGGCTACCGTATGCGGTTCAATATAATAGCCGCCGTTCATCAGCACACCGTGGGCTGCCGCCAATTCCTTGGCAGATACCGTGAAATTGGAACCGCCGATGGCAAAACCGATATCGAAGTTATCGGGTGTGACCTGGGAGAAGCCCAGGTTCATGATATAGTCGACGACGGTCTGCCAGCCGGCTTTGTTTACGACTTCCTGCAGTGTCTGTACGGCAGGGGTGTTTAAAGACATGCTCAGGGCATACTGCAGGGTGACCTGTCCGGCATAGGTGCCGCCGGCATTGCGCACTTCGATATTGGTGCCCTGGTAGACGATCGGACGGTCGGTAACGACATGGCTTGTGGCCCAGCCAAGGTATTCAAAAGCGAGGGCATAGTCAATGATCGGCTTAACGCTGGAACCGGGCTGTTTGTACTGCTGGGTCGCGTGGTTCAGCAGCATGGCGCCTCCGCGTCCGTAGTTTCTGCCGCCGCCGATCGCTACGATCTCACCGGTCTGGTTGTTCAGGGAGACCATCGCACATTCCATCAGGTCGTCGGGGAAGACAACACTTTCAACGTTGCCTTTCTGGATCTCATCGGTAATGGTCTGCGCAGCCGGATCCATGTATGTATAGATATCCATGGCTACAGAGAGGGGATCCTGTCCTGTCAGTTTCTCGGTCTCTGAGATCACGGTATCGATATATGACTGGTAGGCATACGCGACACCGCCGTTGATGCCGCTTCCGGGAACGACCAGAGTATCTTCTACATTGACACTGGCAGCCAGCTTATACTCGGCGCGGGTGATATAGCCATGTCTCAGCATCATCTGCAGCACGGTATTTCTGCGGCTTGTCGCATAGTCCAGATAATTGTGCGGATCATACCAGTACGGGGAGTTGATGACGCCCGCCAGCATTGCGCTTTCCGCGAGATTCAGCTCACCGGCATGTTTGCCGTAGTAGTACTGAGAAGCTTTTTCAATGCCGCGGATATTGCCGGTACCGCCGAAATTCATCTTGTTCAGGTACAGTTCAAAGACCTGTTTCTTGTCGGATACTTCTTCAAGATCTCTTGCCAGATCGATCTGCTGGATCTTATATTCGATATCCTTGGAACGGGTCAGTCCGGTTTCGTCATTCTGGAAGTATGTCAGCTTGACCAGCTGCATCGTAAATGTGGAGCCGCCTTCACGGCGTGAGTTGCGGGTAAGCACATTCTTGGCATTGACGATCACAGCCTTGATGAAACGCGGCATGTCAAAACCGTCGTGATCAAAGAAACGGGAGTCTTCAACCGCGATAAAGGCATCGATCAGTGACTCCGAGATCTCATAGTAGGAGACATTCTCACGCAGCTGGTTGCCGACATCGGCGATCTGGTTCCCGTAGCGGTCAAAGACATGTGTTGATTCCGGGGAGAAGAAATCATCGACAGCAAGGGTCGGCTCTTCCTTCAGCATCGACCTGACGGTAAAGACACCGGCAGCCCCGGCGATCAGTTCAACAGCCACGAGAAAAGCCAGGATCAGGGTCCAGAGATGCAGTCTGTTGACTTTTCTTTTTACTCTTTTCGGTGCTTTGCGGCGCACCGGTCTTCTTCTGACTTTCTTTGTGCTCATGTTATTGTCCGAAATATAACTCATCTACTATTTTAAGGTAATCGACAGGTTTTACATAGTTTGCGGATATTAATTTTCCGTTATTTTTAAACCATTCGTAAGGGATCGAATGTCTGGTATTGTTTCTGACATAGGAGACCAGTTTGTCTGCCTCGACGAAGTATGTTTCACCGTATTTGGTAAACCGGATGATCAGGAAGGCGATGGCACCGTGTCTCTGTACGCTTTCCAGATGCGTGATCTGGTGGGCATGGATCGACTTCAGCGGGAAGGAGGTCAGGGATGCGCACTCCTTTGCCTCAAAGTCTATGTATTTCCCTTTGTATATACCGTTGTAGTCGGTCGTACTGGGCAGTTTGAAGTATGCCTCCGTGATCCTGGCGGCACTGCGCTTGGGGTAGTCGACCTTGACGATCGTCACCGGTGTCGGTTTCTTGTGAATAACAGCGATATCCTGTGCCAGATAGAACTCGTTAGTACTGTTGATCTCTTTCTCGAGTTCCATGCCTCTGCCGCCGGCAGAAGTCAGTCTTGTCTCTGCTTCGAACTTTTTTCCGGATGGGTAATTTACCATAAACAGTATTATACATTCGCACTTCGAAATGTGGAAGTGATGTTGATTTTCGGGTGTGTTCTTGCAATAATAATTCAAGGAGTGTAACGATCATGGCTGGGAAAGTAAATCTGGATATCAAGACGATCTTGGATAAGGAATTCAATATTGATTTTAAAGGTTACAACGCGACGGAAGTTGATGCGTTTCTGGATCTGGTGATCCAGGACTATCAGACCTATCAGGAGATCACATCCGATCTGAATCAGAAGATCGCTGAACTGGAGCGTACAAATGCTTCCCTGCGGGCAAAACTGATCGAGGTGGAAGGAAAGACCAGGGCACTGGAAGCGAATCCTTCACCGGCAGCTCAGGGAGCCGGCAATGTCGACATTCTGAAGAGGATCTCACGTTTGGAAGAAGAAGTTTTCAAACAGAGACATAATCAGTAAACACTCGGGCAGCCGCTGGTCTTATGAGCCAGAGGAAAGTCCATGCTCGCACCGTCTGAGATGATGGTAGTGATTGTGCTGATCCAATCAATAAGGTCAGGCAGTGTAACAGCTGACGGCGAAGAGAAGCCTAAAGACATCTGTCCATGGCGGATCTTCTGAAAGTGCCACAGTGACGGAGCTGACAGGAAACTGTTCAGGTGGAACGAGGTAAACCCCGCAAGCGAGAAATCCAAATTTGGTAGGAGAACTTTCGTGAGCGAAATGAAGCAGGCGAAGGGTGCGAGAGCACAGATAAATGGCTGCCGCCCGGCAACGGGCACAGAACATGGCTTACAGAGTGTTGAAAATCAATAAGGGATATCGTCGATATCCCTTATTATGTTATACTTATAAGGATAAGTGAGGCGTTATGAATCTACCAAACAGACTTACATTGTTCAGGATCGTACTGATCCCGCTGATCGTTCTGATCTATGTATTCCCATACGCACAGTTCAATATGGAACCGCATGTTTTCATGATCGGGCACGTGTCTCTTTCGACGGTGAATCTGGCCTGCCTGGTGACGTATGTGATCGCTGCTGTAACCGATGCGCTGGACGGACATATTGCCCGCAGCCGTAATATGATGACGACATTCGGCAAGTTTGCCGATCCCATTGCCGACAAGATGCTTACAACAACGATGTTCATCCTGTTTGCGTCAAGGGGCATCATTCCTGTTGTTCCCGTGATCATCATGGTCTGCCGGGATATTACGGTTGACGGCATGAGGATGATCGCAGCCAATAACGGCAAGGTCGTATCAGCCCAGATGATGGGTAAGCTGAAGACGGTTCTGCAGATGGTCTCGATTGCTCTGATCCTGCTGAACAATCTGCCGTTTGAGCTCTGGAGACTGCCGGTTTCCGAAGTTGTGCTCTGGTTTGCGGCATTCATCAGTCTAGCCAGCGGTGTTTCATACTTTAACCAACTGAAAGAAGATATTCTTGAGAGTAAATAGGGGAATCCCTCTTCTTTTGCAAATAATAGTTACAGAGAAGGAGTTCAGCTATGGCAAATGAGAAAGTAAAAGATACAGATATCAATAAAGATAAACTGCTTGCGGATGCGCTGAAGGCAATTGAGAAAGAATACGGCAAAGGCAGCATCATGAAGCTGGGTGACAGGGCGGAAGTATCCGTGGATGCGATTCCTTCCGGTTCGCTGTCTCTTGATTATGCGCTCGGTATCGGCGGTTATCCGAAAGGCCGTATCGTTGAGATCTACGGACCGGAGTCTTCCGGTAAGACAACACTGGCTCTGCATGCGATCGCGGAGTGTCAGAAGACCGGCGGACGCTGTGCGTTTATTGACGCGGAGAATGCGATCGACCCTGTATATGCGAAGAACCTCGGTGTTGATATTGATGAACTGATCCTGTCACAGCCGGATTCCGGTGAACAGGCTCTTGAGATCACGGAAGTGCTGATCAAGTCCGGAGCGATCGATCTTGTGGTCATTGACTCTGTGGCAGCACTTGTGCCGCAGGCGGAACTGGACGGGGAGATGAGTGATTCCTCGATCGGTCTGCAGGCAAGACTGATGTCCAAGGCGATGCGCAAGCTTGCCGGTGTCATGAACAGATCCAGCTGTACGGCGATCTTTATCAACCAGCTGCGTGAGAAAGTCGGCATCATGTTCGGCAATCCGGAAACAACACCGGGCGGCAGAGCGCTGAAGTTCTATGCCTCCGTCAGACTGGATGTCAGACGCGGTGAGACGCTGAAGAACGGCAGTGATGTGATCGGCAACTCGGTCAAGGTCAAGGTCGTCAAGAACAAGGTTGCACCGCCGTTCAAGACAGCACAGCTCGATATCATCTACGGAGAGGGTATTTCCCACCGTGATGAGATCATCAATCTGGCGGTAGAGAATGATATTCTGGAGAAGTCCGGTGCCTGGTATTCCTACAAGGGTGAAAAGATCGGACAGGGAATTGCCAGTGTCAGAGAGTTCATCAAGAACAATCCGGATCTGGATGAAGAACTGACAATGCAGCTGAAGGAAAAACTGTTCCCGTCAAAGTACACGGAGACAGCAGAAGCGTAAGTAAAAGGATCGGGTAACTGATCCTTTCTTTTATACAATTCACTTTGTGAAATTGTTAAGTTTTGTTATAATTCTACTGTAGGGCATTATTTGCCTGAGACAACGGAATAATGGAGGGAATTGCTATGCAAACATATGTGATCATCGCCATTCTTGCCGGTATTGTCGGAATTGTTGTCGGAATCATTATCATGGTGATTGCGGGAAAAGCAGGGCTTGACCGTTCCAAGACGGAAGCACAGGCTATCCTTGAAGAATCGAAAGCGAAAGCAGAGAATACTGTACGTCAGGCTGAGCTTGACGGCAAACAGAAAGTTCTGGAGCTGAAACAGCAGGCAGAAAAAGAGCTGAAGGATCAGCGCAACCGGATCCATCAGACTGAAAATAAGCTTCTTCGCCGTGAGGATCAGTTGAATTTCCGTGATGAGAATTTAACTGTAAAAGAGAAAAAACTGGATGAACAGACCAGACTTGTTGATGACAAACTGACAAATTTAAGCCGGATGGAGGCAGATCTGCAGAGACGGATCGACAGCCAGATCGAGGTTCTGGAAAAGGCAGCAAACATGACGCGTGAAGATGCCAAGAAAGAACTGATGGAGGCTGTTGAGAAGAAGAGTGAGAAGGATATCGCCGCATTCCTGCGTGAACAGGATGAGATTGCTCAGGACAAAGCCGCAGAGAATGCAAGAAATATCATAGCTACAGCGATCCAGAGATACTCTCAGGAAGAGGCTTTGGAGCGTACGGTATCGGTGGTTACGCTGCCCAGTGAGGATATGAAGGGACGTATCATCGGCCGTGAAGGCAGAAATATCAAGGCTATTGAACAGGCTACAGGCGTAGATCTGATCATTGATGATACACCGGATGTGATCACGGTGTCCTGCTTTGATCCGATCCGCAGAGAGATTGCCAAACAGTCACTGGAGATCCTGATGAAGGACGGACGTATTCAGCCCGGACGTATTGAGGATGTCGTTGAGAAGGTGACAAAGGAACTGGATGAAGCAATTCTGAAGTATGGTGATGAAGCTGTCTTCAGACTTGGACTTGGCAGAATGAACAAGGAGCTGACAAGACTGATCGGACGTCTGCGTTACAGATACAGTTACGGTCAGAATGTTCTTGAACATTCGATGGAAGTTGCTACATTTACCGGTATCATGGCTGCTGAGCTTGGTCTGAACCAGAGTCTGGCCAAGAGAGCTGGTCTGCTTCACGATATCGGCAAGGCTGTGGACTTTGAACAGGAAGGTTCACATGTACAGCTTGGTGCCAAACTTGCCAAGAAATACGGCGAGAATGACATTGTGATCAATTCGATCGAATCCCATCACGGGGATGTACCTACGACAAGCATTATTTCCGAACTGGTATCGGCAGCCGATACGCTCAGTGCAGCCCGTCCCGGCGCCAGATATGAGTCCATGGAGAATTATATCGAGCGTCTTGAAAAGCTTGAGGAGATCGCGGGAAGCTTCGACGGTGTCGAAAAAGCTTATGCGATCCAGGCAGGACGTGAAGTCCGTGTCATGGTACAGCCTGAAAAGGTTGATGATGTCGCCATGGTGAAGATTGCCCATGAGATCAAGGATAAGATCGAAAATGAGATGACTTATCCCGGACAGATCAGAGTTACACTGATTCGTGAGCTGAGAGTTCAGGAACTTGCACAGTAGGAATGAAGATACTATTTCTAGGTGACATAGTAGGGAAAAGCGGCAGGAGTGCGGTTTCAGCACGCCTGCTTTCTCTTCGTACAGAACTGCAGGCAGACTTAGTGATCGTAAACGGTGAGAATGCGGCGCACGGCAAGGGGATCACAACAAAGATCTACCGGGAACTGAAGACAGCCGGAGCAGATGTGATCACGCTGGGCAATCATGCCTTCTCCAAGGGGGAGATCAAGGCACAGCTGGATCAGTGCCCGGATATGATACGTCCGGCAAATATGGACCCGGAAGATATCGGCATATCCTGGATCGTGAAAGAAGTCTGCGGAAAGAGGGTGGCCGTGGTGAATCTGCTTGGCAGTATCTTCATGGACGCGGCTACGGAATCACCGTTTGCGGCCATGGACAGGATCCTTCCCGGGATCGATGCGGATATCATCTTTGTGGATCTGCATGCGGAGGCAACTTCCGAAAAGGAGATCTTCCTGCATGTATACAAGGACAGTGTAACAGCTGTCATCGGTACGCATACGCATGTGCAGACTGCTGATGAGCAGATTCGTGACGGCTGTGCCTATTTGTCAGATGCCGGGATGTGCGGCAGTTTTGTCAGTATTCTCGGCAGGGATATCGATGAAGTGCTGCAGCGTACACTGAACAATCAGAAGACGCATTTCATGCCTTCCGAGGGACCGGCGATCCTCTGTGGGTGTCTGATCGAAACAGATGACGATACCAACCGTGCTGTCCGGATTACCCGTATACAGGAGAGGCCGGAATAATTCTTATACAGATTCTTAGCGAAAGTGATATAATTCAATCAGGAGGAACAGAAACATGCCAGTACAGATCGATAAAGAGCTTTGCATTGGTTGCGGCGCTTGCGTAGGTACATGTCCCGTTGAGGCTCTGTCTCTCGATGATGAAGGAAAGTCAGTTTGTGACGAATCCGTCTGCATCGATTGCCACAGCTGCATGGGTGCCTGCCCTGTTGGTGCGATCAGCGAATAAAAGGTTCAAACGATAAAATCTCCGGGAATGCAAGAGGACAGCGCCCGGGGATTTTTTCATGTTATAATACATCAGGAATCGAGGTAAGATGGAGAATAACTATAAACTTCCCGATCAGAATGCGGCTCGTATGAGACGTTCCAGAAACCGGGAAGCTGAACAAAGTGAATACAGTATGCCGGAGACACTGCGGCAGTGCGGAAAGGGCAGAACATATGCCATACGCACATACGGCTGTCAGGCAAATGTCAGAGACAGTGAGACGATCGCCGGACTGCTGGAACAGATGTCTTTTACGCGTGCAGAAAATGATACGGAAGCTGATGTGCTGGTCTTCAACACCTGTGCGGTACGAAAGAATGCTGAGGAACATGTGCTTGGGGAGATCGGCAATCTCAAGCCGCTCAAGCTGCAGCATCCCGACCGTATCTTTGCCTTATGCGGATGTATGGCTCAGGAAGAGGGCATTGTCGATCTGCTTCTGAAGAAGTATCCGCAGGTGGATATCATCTTCGGCACGCATAATCTTGACCGTTTTCCGGAGATGCTCGCTCAGCATATGCAGGAAGGCAGAAGACAGGTACAGGTGGATTCCATTGAGGGGAATATCATCGAAGGGATGCCGGCAACACGCAGCCGGAGGTTCAAGGCTTTCGTCAATATCATGTACGGGTGTGACAAGTTCTGTACATACTGCATCGTTCCCTATACAAGAGGCAGAGAGAGAAGCAGACATCTGCAGAATATCGTTGATGAGATCAGTGAATTCAAGGCTTCGGGCGGTAAGGAAGTCGCCCTGCTTGGACAGAATGTAAATGCCTACGGCAAGGACCTGCAGATGGCAGACGGCTTCAGTACGCTTCTTGACAAATGCGCAGATACCGGCATTGACCGTATACGTTTTTATACTTCGCATCCGCGGGACTATACTTCGGCAGCAATCGATGTCATGGCTGCCCGTCCCAATATCATGAAAGCACTGCATCTGCCTGTACAGAGCGGTTCCGATGAGATCCTGCGGCGGATGAACAGGGGCTATACACGTGCGCATTATCTGTCACTCTATGACGACATGAGATCACGGATCCCGGATATTACATTCTCCACCGACATTATCGTCGGTTTCCCCGGCGAGACGGATGCACAGTTTGAAGAGACACTGTCACTGGTCGATCACTGTCAGTTTGATCAGGCCTTTACATTTATCTACAGTCCCCGTGAGGGTACACCGGCAGCGGCGATGAAGGATGATATTCCCGAAGAAGTAAAGAAGGAAAGACTGGAGATCCTGAATGAAAAGGTGGCAGGATATGCCAGAATGAAGAATGAGCAGTATGTCGGAAAGACCGTTTCCGTGCTCTGTGACGGACCTTCCAAGAAAAATGAGAAGATCATGGCCGGATATACGGAAGACAACAAGCTTGTGAATTTTAAAGCTGTATCGGTAAAAGAAGGAGATATCGTTCCCGTAAAGATCACGGAAGCCCGCAGTTTTTCCCTGAACGGAGAAGCTGAGGAAGGGGACGTGCATTGAGACAGGTTTAAATTTGACTTATAATAAGTATACAGACATGAAGGGAGATGCCCTATGAGCAAAGTGAGAATATTTGCCCTCGGCGGTCTCGACGAAGACGGAAAGAACATGTATGTTGTAGAGAATAACGAAGATATTTTCGTTATTGAATGCGGCATGAAATATCCTGACGGAGAGAACCTGGGTATAGAGATGATCATACCTGACTTTCAGTATCTGAGAGAGAATCAGGACAGGATCAAAGGCATATTTATTACCCACGGACATGACGATGTCATGGGAGCTTTGATCCATCTGGTCAGAGAAGTGAATGTACCGATCTACATGGCACCTCTGACAGCGAAAATGTTTGAACGCAAGGTACGTCAGGAAAAGATCAAGGACCTGACGATCCATAAGATCAGAAGAAACTCGGCATTTAAAATAGGCAAGACGGAGATCCGTACGTTTGGAACAACACAGTCGATCGCTGACGGATTCGGTGTGGCAATCAAGACAGATGACGGTTATATCGTCTATTCCAGCGAATTCATCGTTGACTATGATACCAAGAATGATGCCTTCAAGTTCGACATGACGGATATTACCGACCTGGGTTCCAAGGGTGTTCTGGCCCTGATGACAGAGTCGGTTGGTTCGACAAGAGCAGGACACAGTGCCCCTAATCACCGTATTACCGGTCAGATCGAGTCATACTTTGAAGAGGCACAGGGCAGGATCATCATCACGACATACAGCCAGAATCTGTACAGAGTGATCGAGATCGTAGAACTGGCCAACCGCTTCAACCGCAAGATCGTGATCTACGATGAAGAACTGCGCAATCTGATGGCGGATATGGCTTCGCTGGGCTACTACAGGATCCCGGCCGGACTGGATATCAATCCTGTCAACTACAGTAATGACAACGATAATGTTGTCGTGATCATCGGCGGCACCGGATCAACCCTGTTCAAAAAGGTACATAAGATCGCTTCACGTGAAGATGACAATATTCAGCTGAGAAACACGGATACGGTCATCATTGCCTCACCGAGTGTACCGGGTACGGAGAGAGAGGCCAGTGCGATGCAGGATGATCTCTACTATGAGACATCGAAGGTATATGCAGTAGACAGCAAGCGGGCCTGGAGCATGCATGCGTCTATCGAAGATCTGAAAATGATGATCTACCTGATGAAGCCGAAGTACTATATTCCTGTCAAAGGTGAATACAGACAGCTTATCAGCAATGCCAACATTGCGCTGGATATGGGATATCTGGCAAGCAATATCATCGTTCTTGACAACGGGCAGGCGGCGACCTTCACCGACGGCAAGATCGAGAGAAACTATGAAATGCTGCCGACAGGGGACATCCTCGTTGACGGTAAGGAAAACCTTGATGCTCAGGGCATGGTCCTGCGTGACCGTGAGATCCTGAGTACGGATGGTGCGATCATTGTCGGTGTTGTGATCAACCATGCGACAAAAGAGGTCATCGGCGGACCGGATGTGCAGAGCCGCGGTGTCATCTACCTGAAGGATGCGGATTACATCATCAAGGAGATCGGCACGATCATGGAGAAGACCATCGAAGAAGCCGTAAAACAGAATAACTATGATAATCTCAGCTGCCGTACGGAGGCCAGAGAGCGTATCAGCCGCTATGTCATGAAAGAGACAGGCAAACGGCCGATGATCCTGCCGGCGATCGTTGAGATCAACACCGCAGATTAGGACTGGTAAGAAAGTGTCAAAAAAGAAGAAGACATCAACAAAAAAGAATACCGGCAGGAAAACTTCTTCCCGCCGGAAGACCAAAGCACAGCTGGCGCAGGAGGCTGAATTAAAGCAGATCATTGCGATCGTGATCCTGACCGCTGTGACTTTGATTTCCTATACGAGAATGGGTGTCGTAGGAGCTTTTCTGAATAATCTTCAGAAGTTTCTTTTCGGCAAGTTTTACTTTGTCATTACAGGTGTGATCATCTTCCAGATCGCCATGATCATGATCGCTCGCAGGAATAATACCGAGAAGGATCCCAACAAGAAGATCAGTGCCAATCCGATCGCCATTATCCTGATCATTGCGGCTGTGCTGCTCTGGTGTGCACTTCTGGATACACCGGGCGGACTGCGCGGCTTTGATGTATACATGGATTTTGTGGATGATCTGCGTCCGTATTTTGAAACATCTTCATCCGTGAAGGTAGGCGGCGGTCTTGTCGGTGCCTTATTGTTCTCATTGACAACGATGCTTGTGGACCGTACGGGAACGATCCTGATCATTGCCGTACTGCTGGTGATCGCAGCGCTGCTGATCGTCAATCTGCAGGTATATAAGAATGCCTTTGCCAAGATCAGGTACTATTTCTCTACGCTGGATTATGAAGATGATGATGAGGATGAGGACGAGGAAGAAGAGGAATATGTTGAGACGATGGTCGATATTCCGAATCTGACACCTTCGGCAGAGAATCCTGTGGAGGTACCTCTGAATCTGAAGGATAACCGTCTGGCCAAGCCGTCACTGATGCTGCAGGCGGATACAACCGGAGAAATGCCGGCAGTAGTTGAAGAACCGGAACCTGTATATTCCAACGGCATGATGGATAATCTGACTGTTGATGAACATCCGGCCCCCGAAGATCTGCCGTTTATGACGGAGATCAGGGATACCGTCAGAACAGAGGATCCTGTATCACATACCGTATTCATGTCGATCGATGATCTGGTAGACCGCAATGACCGTCCGCAGATCCCTGCCCAGCCTTCATATGAGTCTTCCTTTGAGGATCTGAATACATATGATGAGCAGGAATACGATGACATCGAGGCAGATACGCTGTTTGACGAGGAACCGGAACCTGCAGTGTCTGCGGAAGAGCCTGTGCCTGTACCGGCAGAAAAAACGGAACCGGAAGAGGCAGTAAAGACTGAGGAGACACCAAAACCGGTGCCGGCAGAAAAGCTGAAGAGAACACCGGAAGAGGAGCGGGAAGCTGCCTATAAGAAATACCGGATACCGAGAAGCAGAGATGTCAGTCTCGCGGATAAGGACAGAAACAACAATAATGAAAATGTCGTGGCAGCCAGAGAGAAGGGTGAACTGCTGATCCAGGTCCTGCGCAACTTTGATATTGAAGCCACACTTGTGGATACACATATCGGTCCTGCCGTAACGCAATTTGAGATCAAGCCTGTATCCAACGTCAAGGTATCCAGGATACTGGGTCTGGCCGATGATATCAAGATGCAGCTGGCAGTCAGAGATGTACGTATCGAGGCACCGATTCCGGGACATAACGCTGTCGGTGTAGAGATCCCGAATGTAAAGTCGACACCGGTCAAACTGAAAGAACTCATCGAAGAGACAAAGGATGACGGTCATCCGCTGCAGATCTATCTGGGTAAAGACCTCTTTGGCAAGCCTGTCACATGCCGCCTGGATAAGATGCCTCATCTGCTGATCGCAGGTGCGACCGGTTCCGGTAAATCCGTATGTATGAACTCGATCATTACATCGATCCTGATGCGTACGAATCCCCGTGATGTCAAACTGCTGCTGGTCGATCCGAAGAAGGTAGAGTTTACACCTTACCACAACATTCCGCATCTGATCGGTCCCGTGATCAATGATGCCGCAATGGCCAGCAATGCTCTGAAGGTGATCGTACAGATCATGGATGAAAGATATGATGCTTTCTCCAGGACCGGTGTACGTAATATTCAGGGATATAACGATAAGGTAGCTGCACAGCCTGCCAATACGATGCCGAAGCTGCAGAAGATGCCGTATATCGTCGTGATCATCGATGAGCTGGCGGATCTGATGCTGGTGGCGGGTAAGGAAGTAGAAGCTTCCATACAGCGTATTACGCAGCTGGCAAGAGCTGCCGGTATCCATCTGATTGTGGCTACCCAGAGACCGAGTACCGATGTCATTACCGGTGTAATTAAGGCTAACATCCCGAGCCGTATCGCCTTTGCGGTATCGAGCGGTATCGATTCCCGTACGATCCTCGATCATGTCGGTGCTGAACGTCTGCTTGGCTACGGTGATATGCTGTATCTGCCGATCGGCGAATCCAATGCTCAGCGTGTGCAGGGTGTATATGTCAGCGATGCCGAAGTCGAGAATATCGCCAAATATACAAGTGCACAG
>CADBMY010000268.1 GCA_902795905.1 uncultured Erysipelotrichaceae bacterium | reverse complement strand
TTTCTTATTCTTTGTGCGTACTACAATAGTAAACATTACGGAGGCAGGCAATGAACGACACAAAGGACATGAATGAACAGCTGGAGGCGATCCTGAAGAAACTGGATGAAGCTGAAAAGGAATTTGCCGGTAAGTGGGCGAATGCGGATCTCGACCGTCTGATCAGGGAACAGAACAGAGACGGAAAGAAATAGACAGAAACAGGCCATGGGCCTTTTCTTTATGCGTACAACAGAGATATCCCGGGTATAGGTGTGGTAAAATATATCCATGAGAAGATTTCTGACTATACTGCTGTCACTGCTTACTGCGGTGATGCCTGTCACGGTACATGCGACTGAGGAAGAGAATACCTATCAGGGACCGGAGATCGCGGCTGAGGCTGCCGTACTGATCGATGCGTCTACGGGTACGGTGCTTCTCGAGAAGAATGCGGATGCCAGGTATGCGCCGGCGGGTCTTGCGAAGATGATGGGTATATATACGGCTTCCGAGAGTATCCGTGACAACCGGCAGGTGACGATGGCTTCCGATACCTTTGCGACATATGATCATGCGGTCAGTGTGCTGTGGATCCAGGAAGAGGAGACGCTGAATATCCGTGATCTTGAATATGCGTCGATGCTGTCGAATGCGAATGATACGATGGCCATGATCGCGCAGGAGTACGGCGGTGCTGACAAGCTGCTTACGGCAATGAACAAGCAGGCTTCCGACTGGGAACTGGAGAATACACACTTCGGCAATATCTTCGGATTATATGATGAAGAAACATACAGCAGTGTCAGAGATCTGGCCGTGCTGACGAGAAGAGCTCTGCGCAGCGATCGCTTTGCGTCTGTGTACAGGGCAAATTCGTATATTATTCAGCCGACGAATCTGCAGCTGAACCAGCGTGTTCTGGCGGCCGGATGCGAGCTGATCCGTGCCGGGAATGACCACTATGCGGAAGCTCAGGGCTGTAAGATCGGATATACCAAAGAAGGCGGTTTTGTGCTTTCGGCGGAGGCCAGACGGGGCAATACCGTACTGATCGCTGCTGTTGCCGGGGAAAGCTCCGAAGCAGCCTGCTACAAGGATATCCGGGCTCTGTTTGAATACGGCTTTGAGCATTACCGTACGGTCACGATCACGAAAGAAGAGATCGGTGAAGAAGTCGTTGAGGTCTACGAGGGACGCCGTCATACGATGAATGTGATCTTTACGGCTGCCAATGATTTCTCGGCTCTGCTTCCGGCGACGGTCAGTGAGGACCTGCTGACATATGAGGCGGAAGTTGTCGGCAGGGATTCCTCCGATCCGACGGTGATGTCGGCAGAGCTTGTCTTTAAGCTCGATGGTACGGAAGTCACAAGAGTACCGATGGAAAAACGTACTGAGACATACCAGAATGAGACGCTGACCGGTGAGGAGAGCACTCTGCGGTATTACTTTGATCTGTTCTCGATCGGTGTGCTTGTGCTGTTCTTCTTCTTCTTTGCCGGCAAGGGTCTGCGTCCTCCGGAATAATCGGAATTCTATGTGAAAACAGGAAATACTGAACAGTTTTATCTGATATTTGGTATATTGAAATCATGAAAAATGCACTTGTTACAGTGATGATCAATATGATCTCACTCTGGATCCTGGAGATGATCATTCCGGGGATCCGCTTTGATGGTACCTGGCAGTTACTGCGTACAGCGGCTGCCCTGGGTATCCTGAACAGTTTCATCAAACCTCTGCTGAAAGTTCTGTCCTTTCCGATCACGCTGCTTACGTTTGGACTGTTTTCGTTTGTGATCAACGGTCTGATCCTGCAGTGGTCGCTGTCACTCGGGACAGGTGCTTCCCAATCTCTGTATTCTTCTGTTATCGCGGCGATCGTTCTGGGCCTGATCAACCGGTTCGTCAGCCGTCTGTTGGAGAAGGAGTAATTTATTATGTCTGTGACTGTGATCTACTACTCCCGCAAGGGGAATACACGCAGGGTGGCGGAAGCCATGGCTTCTGCACTCGGTACCGAAGCTGTAGACATCTCCGTGCCGCATACACCGGTAAACTCCGATGTGCTGATCGTCGGCATGGGTATCTATGCCGGGAAACCGGATCAGAATATTCTCTCGTATATCGATAATCTGCCGGTCAACCGGATCAAGTATGCAGGTGTCTTCAGTACATCAGCCAGCGGGAAAGACCGCATGGAGACAGCAGTATCGATGCTCAGACATAAGGGGATCACCATACATCCGAAACATCTGAATCTGCGGGGAAGCTTTCTCTGGATGAACAGAGGCAGACCGGATGAGAAGGATATGCATAAAGCTGTCAACTTTGCCGAAGATGTTGTGCGGAGTGCCGGTGAGTAGGTTCTTCAGGTAACGGAGCCCGTACGGGTTCCGTTTTTCTCTGCCTGCTCTTCGTTTTGGATAATATGGTATAATCAGTGTTATGAAAACAGTCATACAGAGGGTGACAGAGGCTTCCGTCACGATCGAAGGAAAAGTACACGGAAAGATCGGCACCGGGTTTCTGCTGCTGGTCGGCATTTCCGATGAAGATACATCAGCGGCGGTGCGGAAGATGGCAGACAAGATCGCCAAACTGCGCATCTTTGAGGATGATGCCGGTAAGATGAATCTGTCGCTTTCACAGGTGGGCGGAGAGATCCTTTCCATCTCGCAGTTTACGCTCTATGCGGACTGCCGCAAGGGGAACCGTCCCAGTTTTACAGGGGCCGGAGCACCGGCGCATGCGGAAGCTTTATATCTGGAGTTTAATGCATATCTGCGTTCACTGGGATATACCGTGGAAGAGGGAATCTTCGGGGCAGATATGAAAGTCCGTCTGCTTAATGACGGGCCGGTAACGATCCTTTTGGATTCACACGAACTGTAAGGGGTGGAAATATGGCAGACATCATCAGCGGTACACAGCTGTCCAGAGAACTGCGTACAGCGATCAGGGAAAAGATAGACAGTATCCGGGAAGCAGGAAACAGAGTGCCTTGTCTCGCGGTGATCATTGCCGGTGAGGATCCTGCCAGTCTTTCGTATATCCGCGGCAAGGAGAAGGCCTGTACGGCTGCCGGGATGGACAGCAGGATGTTTGCGCTGCCGGCTGATGTTTCACAGGAAGTGCTGGAAGAGACGATCCGCAGATGCAACGAGGATCCGGATATCGACGGTATCCTTGTACAGCTGCCTTTGCCGAAGGGGCTGGATGAGCAGTCTGCTCTGCATATGATCAGCCCTGAGAAGGATGTGGACGGTCTGCATCCGGTCAATGTCGGTAAGCTGTATCTGGGTGAGGATGGCTTTGTGCCGTGTACACCGAGGGGCATTATGGAGCTGCTGAAGCGCATGAACTGTGATCCCGAAGGCAAGCGGGCAGTTGTCATCGGCAGATCAAAACTGGTCGGGACACCGGTGGCGAGACTTCTGCAGAATGCCAATGCGACAGTGACGGTATGCCACAGCCGGACGAAAGATCTGAAGGCGGTTTGCAGGGAGGCGGATATACTGATCGCGGCTCTCGGCAAAGCACGGATGATCAATTCCGAGTATATCAAGGAAGGTGCTTTTGTGATCGATGTCGGTGTCAACCGTACGGAAGATGGTCATCTGACCGGGGATGTTGACTTCGAGGATGTCCTGCCGCATGTACAGGCGATCACACCGGTGCCGGGAGGTGTCGGTCCGATGACGATCACGATGCTTCTGGACAATACGCTGAAGGCGTACGAAAAGAGGGTAAAATGATCGTACCTGCATATGACCTGAATGATATCGTGGAGATGAAGAAGGAACATCCCTGTCATAAGTCCAAATACTGGAAAGTGATCCGCATGGGTGCGGATATCAAGATCAAGTGTCAGGGATGCGGTTCTGTTGTCATGTTTCCGCGTCATGAATTTGAACGTAAACTGAAGAAAGTGATCGAGCACAGCGAGGAGTAGATAAATATGCCTTTAACAGCCGGAATCGTGGGTCTGCCGAATGTCGGTAAATCCACATTATTTAATGCCATAACAAACAGCCAGGTACTGGCGGAGAACTATCCGTTTGCGACGATCGCACCGAATGTCGGTGTTGTCGAAGTGCCGGATCAGCGCATGGATGAGATCGTCAAGCTTTTCCATCCCAAACGTACGATCTATACGACGTTTGAGTTCACGGATATTGCCGGTCTTGTCAAGGGTGCTTCCAAGGGTGAAGGCCTGGGCAACCAGTTCCTTTCCCATATCCGTGAGGTGGATGCGATCTGTCATGTTGTCCGCTGTTTTGATGATGACAATATCATGCATGTGGAGGGAAGTGTCGATCCCGTCAGAGATATCGATGAGATCAATGTGGAACTCTGCATCGCCGATCTTGAGACGGTGGAGAACAGGATCTCAAGAGTTGCCAGAAAGGCACAGACAAAGGAAAAAGATGCGGTCATCGAGTATGCGGTACTGACCAAACTGCAGGAAGGACTGGCGGCAGGTACACCTGTACGTCTTCTGGATCTTGAGGACAGTGAGAAAGAACTGCTGAAGGGATTCTCACTGCTGACAGCCAAACCGGTCATCTATATCGCGAATATGAGCGAGGAAGAGATCAATACACCGGAAGAGAATGCATACTATCAGAAGGTAAAGGAACTGGCGGATGGCGAAGGCAGCGGCTGTATTGCCGTATGTGCGCGTCTTGAAGAAGAACTGTCGGGTCTTTCCCGTGAGGAGAAGGAAGCGTTCATGGAGGAGCTTGGCATCTCCCGGAGCGGTCTTGATCAGATCATCGTTGAGGCATATCATCTGCTTGGTCTTCGTACATTCTTCACGGTCGGAGAACCGGAGTGCAGAGCCTGGACATTCAGGGAAGGCATGCTGGCGCCGCAGTGTGCCGGTATTATCCACAGTGACTTTGAGAGAGGCTTTATCCGGGCAGAGATCTACAGTTATGAAGATCTGATGACATATAAGACGGAAGCTTCCCTGAAGGAACATGGCAAGATCAGACTTGAAGGTAAGGAATATCCGATGAAGGACGGAGATATCGTCTTCTTCCGGTTTAATGTATAAGTGTCAGGAGGTATTCGTATGAAACTGGTATTGGCAATTGTTTCCAACGATGATGCATCAAATGTATCGGCAGCACTGACAAATGAGAACTATCAGATGACCAGGCTTGCGACGACAGGAGGCTTTCTGCGGGCAGGCAATACAACGCTGATCGTCGGCACCGAAGATGACAAGGTCGAGCGCTGTATCGAGATCATCGGCAGTGAGTCGCAGCGCAGAACGGAGATCGTTCCGTCTACGGCCGGCTATGACAACGGCAGATTTGCGTCATTCCCGGTGGAAGTGCAGGTCGGCGGAGCTACCGTCTTTGTGCTTGATGTTGAACAGTTCAGAAAGCTTTGATGGAAGTAAGAAAGACAGTGCCGGCAGATCTTGACGGCATCATGGAAGTGATCGAACAGGGACGGGAATATCTGCGTTCACAGGGGATCGACCAGTGGCAGAACGGATATCCGAACCGTGATTCTTTTCTGGCTGATATTGCTGAAGGAAACAGTTATGTTCTGACGGACGGTGAGCAGATCTATGGGGTCTATTACCTGAAGTTCGGTGATGATCCTGACTATGCGGTGATCGAAGACGGTGCCTGGCCTGATCATGAGCCGTATGCGGTGATCCACAGGATGGGTATCCGGGCTGAGAATAAGGGCAGAGGATATGCCGGCATCATGTTTGCGGCAGCTGCCGAAAAGGCAAAGGAAAAGGGTGTCTTTGAACTCAGGATCGACACCCATGAAAAGAATCTTTCGATGCAGAGAGCGGTGACCAAATTCGGGTTCGTACGCTGCGGAAGGGTCTACATCGGCGGTACGGCTCCGCGTATCGCATTTGCGAAAAGGTTATAGGGATCTGCGGGCTGCCCGGCGCTGGGCACGGTACCCGCGGATCCTTCTTTTATACTCATTGAAGGTCAGCAGGATATAGTCCTTGTTTCGTGCGACGATGATGATCAGCAGGATCTGTACGGCAAACGAGAGCACCATGTACAGGAACTGACCGCGGATCAGGAAGTGGCCCGCACAGCTGTTGCACAGGATCTGTACCCAGCAGGTGACAGCGATCGCAAACGTATATTTCTTCAGTGAGAGGTTTGTCCTTGCGGCGATGTAGGGGATGATGCCGTTTGGTACACCCGGCACCAGACAGGCAAGGGCAATCACAAAACCGGCACTGGCAGAATTGATCTTGCGGGTCAGCCAGCTTCTGCTGTTTTCTTTCGGCATCAGGTCCTGCAGGGTATTGCCGAGTCTTCTGGCAGTGCGGAAGACCAGCACATTGCCGCAGACAAAACCAAGGTAGGAAGACAGGAAGGCTTTCCACCAGCCGAAGATCAGACCGGCAGAGATATGGATGGCCATACCGGGGATCACGATACTGATGACCTGCAGGATACTGATGAAGAAGACAGCGATCATACCGCCCAGCTGTCCCTGCCGGTTCAGGTATTCACCGATCTCGTCACGGTCTCCGCGTCTGAGCATTCTGAAAAGATCCGCAAACTGTCTGCCGAAGACCTTGTATGCGAGAAACAGGATCAGGATCACGATGATCAGCATACCTGCCAGAAGCAGGATCTTTTTTGTTTTAGGAGAGATCTGGTGCTTGGTCATATCGTATATACTCTTCAGTTGTCACTTTTAGATTAATCGTAAAACTTCTGATTGTTTATAAGAATATACGGATGTCGGGCAAAGGGTTTCTTATACAGGCATCAGTGTGTCTGTTTCTGCAGCTGTTCAGCCCGGGTCAGCAGGGCATCTTTGTCATTGGGCAGAAGATCCCGCATGACTTCATCAAGCAGTGTATGCAGGGTGATGCCGATCTGCTGACCGCGGATGCCAAGCGCAGTGATATCACTGCCGGTAACAGCCAGTTGTTTCAGGGTAATACAGTCTCCGCGTTCCCTGATCTTTCTGCACATGTCCAGGAATTCGGCGGTGTCGGTTCCGCACTGCAGAGAGCGGTAAGCCAGAAGACAATCCGGATCGACTGTATACAGGGCACACAGGCATCGGGCATCGTACAGGGTCTGCAGGGGATGCGCAGAGGCATCGTAATATTCCTTCATCTGCCGGAGATCCGCAG
>CADBMY010000267.1 GCA_902795905.1 uncultured Erysipelotrichaceae bacterium | reverse complement strand
CCGCACCTGTCCCAGTTCCTTCAGATATTCCGGGATCATACGGTAATTGGCATGATACGGCGTCATGCACATGTCAAAGACAAGCAGTCCCTGCTTCTCTGCCAGCTGTATGACTTCCAGAGCCTCTGCATACGATGCCGCAAACGGTTTCTCCACCATCACGTTCCTGCCAGCCTGCAGTGCTTTTACCGCATAGGAGGCATGCATACTGTTCGGCAGTGCAATATAGATAACATCGATCTCAGGATCGTGCAGAATCCTGTCGAGATCATCTGTCGTGTAGTCAGCCTTGCTTTCATAGACAGCAGCCTTGCGGGCATCTCTGCCCCATATACCGCGGATATGATAACCGCCTGTTCTTTCCGCATTCTCAAGAAATACGGGGACGATCATCCCCGTACCGAGAATACCTGCATTGATATTCCTGTTCATTAATACTTGTTGTGAACCTCCTCCGCAAAACAAAGCAGATCCGCAAACGTGATCACTTCACCGTCATCCAGGACGGCCTTACCGCTCATGCGGCCGAAGACCTGATGCTGATCGGAGACGATGACCTTGAAATCCAGCTTGGCAGCTCTGTCCAGCACCGGCACAAAATCTGCTTCAAAACGTCCGTCGGAAGATGTGACTTTCCAGGGATCGGTATAATTTGCCGGAATACTGAAGGTAATATCATCAAGCTTATGGGCTTTGCCATCGTAGTGTATGACATTCTCCGTGGCAGCTGTAGTATTGCCGAAACCGTAGCCGAGATTAAAGCCAAACGCCTTCCCGTTAATGCGGGCATTGCCGCTGCTCCAGTACCAGGTATTATCGTAGGTCCAGACACCTCTGCCCCAGTCAAGTGTACCGAAGTCCGTCTGCGGATCAAACTCCCTGCGCACACCGTCAAATTCAACATATCCGCAGGCAGGCATGCAGTTGATCTTCTGGTTGAAGTAGAACGCATGCTTCTTATCCCACGGGGTCGCAATGACCAGCGAATCCATCTCCGGCTGTTCCAGTTCGATCTCTGCATTCAGCGGCTTGCCATTCATGAAATTCTCGAAATGACAGCGGATCTTCCTGGTATTCTTTCCAACCGTATACGTCATCTGCAGTCTCTGATCAGTATATACCGTATTGCCTGCAGCCGAAGTCTCCGGCATGTGCAGCTTTCCCATCGGCATTACATTCAGCACTGTCTCCGTATGCTCACGGGGCATATCATCAAAGATCAGCAGAGATACCGACTGCAGTCCCACATAGCCATTATCGGAGATCGTAAATGCACAGGCAAAATCCTTTCCTGTTACCAGATAGTAATCCCATTCCTTGATGCGGAAAGACGGTGCCTTGATCATCTTCCGCCGGTATTGTTGGTACATCTTTCTGGACCAGCCGGGTTCTCTGATCTCCCCCTGTTCATCCAGCAGAAGCTGTTCTGTCATCACTTCATGATTGCGCATGAGCACCTCCGTATCAGATCAGTTCTGTCTTTATCTCATCAAACAGCCGCATGACTTCATCCAGGGAAGTATCATCCAGTGTCGAAGCCACCGCATTAGCCATGGCACCCGCCCAGCGCAGTGCATCCTGCGGCATCAGTCCTTCCGTACGCTTGCCGATATACGCTGCCAGAAGAGCGTCTGTACGTCCGACGGGATTCACATGAACGTGTTCAGGCTGCCTCAGCAGATAGATCTGGTCACCGGACTTCAGGTAGACTTTTTCATCATCCAGCGGCAGCAGCACTTCCGGAAAACCTGCTTCCTTCAGCAGACTTACGGCATCCTCAGGATCTTCCTGCTTACGCCCTGTCTGCTGAGCCAGTTCCTGCAGCGTACGTTTGATCAGCTGCGGACGGCAGGCAGTGATCGCCTCCGGTGAAAGTCTTTCGGTATCCAGCACCACTTCACCGCCATGGTTGTGGATCTTGGCACAGAGATAAATGATCATCTCGGGATTGATCCCCGGCATCACGGAACCGCTGATCACGACCGTATCCCGCTGTCCTACATTCTCAAATGCCCGCATAATATCACTCTCAATGGAGTCATCTGTCTTCGGCCCGGCACCGTTAACCGCGATCAGTGTTCCGTCTTTGACAAGCTTGACGTTGACACGGTTATTGCCCTTGACCGGGATCGGGACCAGCGTGATCAGCGGATCTCCGGAAAAAGCCTGACGAATGAACTCACCGGTAAAACCGCCGAGCAATGCTACAGCGACTGACGGGATCTGCATGATGCTGAGATCTCTTGAAACATTAAGACCTTTGCCGGCTGCCCTGTACTGTTCATTGCGTCCGCGGATCACACCTTCACGGTTCATCTCACCGCTCATTTCCATGTAGTAATCCACCGCCGGATTTAAAGTCAGTGTATAGATCATAATTGTGCCTCTTTTCCAAATAGATACATATACGCATCTATGGCTCTCTCTGTATATATTGTACCAAGACTTTGCATAATGAACAAAAAAAGGATACGTACAGTGCTATGTACGCATCCCTTGTATATCTGAATTACTTACTGTTGGCAGAAGCGTTTTCACCGGCAATACGGCCGAAGACAACAAAGTCTGTAACAGCGTTGCCGCCGAGACGGTTGCCGCCGTGGACACCGCCGGTGACTTCACCTGCCGCATAGAGACCGGGAATGACATTACCCTTTGTGTCGATAACTTCCGCGTTGGTGTTGATCACGACACCGCCCATGCAGTGATGGATACCCGGAGAGATCTGTACCGCATACAGAGGCAGTTCAGCTACGTATGTCTTATTCTTATCGGGATTGGCACGGCCGAATTCAGTATCTTCACCAGTTTCACAGGCTGTATGCCATGTATCAAGCGTTTCCTGTATGACCTCTTCCTCAACACCGATCAGCTTGGCAAGATCTGCGACTGTATCGCACTTGATCATGTAACCCTTACTGACATACTTCTTGATGACTTCGGATTTCACAGCTACTTTCTCATCAGTAACCAGCCATGCATACCTGTCAGGCTGTTCATTGACGGCAGCCGAGACAACGTCTCTGGTACCATTCTCATTGGTGAAACGTACACCGTTCTTGTTCAGCAGGATCGCACCGTCACCACGCAGAGATTCAGAAATCAGAGAACCATCTGTCTGTACAACGGTCGGATGGATCTGGATCTGTTCAAGATCACGGAAATCTGCGCCGACTGCTTCCAGGAACGCAATCGCGTCACCGGTAATAGTAGGAGCGTTGGTGGAGACATATCCCTTGAGGTCCGGTCTATACTTGACGATCAGATCTGGGTTGGAACCGAAGCCACCTGTTGCAATAATGACAGCGTCCGCATGGACTGTGATGTTATTACCGTCGCTGTCGGTAGCGTGCAGACCCACAGCCTTGCCGTTATCCATCAGAATCTCGTCAACTTTTGCACTGTACACGATCTCGATACCGAGGTCTTCACATGTCTTGGAAAGATGTTCTACGAGAAATGTACCGACAGGGAGGATATCCCCGTTAGCATTTACAGGACGGTGCTGACGATAAACACTGGCACCGCCGGCCAGACCGACATCACTTAACGGCGCATCGATGGAATCCAGCCAGTCGATCGCTGCCGAAGAGTTTTCCGCCAGGGTTCTGACAAGCTCAGGATCGTTGATGTCATGACCGCCTTTCATGGTATCTTCGTAAAACAGTTCTACGGAGTCTTCAATTCCCTTTTCCGCCTGGTAATGTGTTTCTGCCGCATTCATACCGCCGGTCGCATAACTGGAGTTACCACCCGGGAATAAGCCTTTTTCAAGAATGATGACTTTCTTGCCGTTCTGAGCTGCTGTGATCGCAGCTGTCATACCGGCACCGCCGGCACCTGCCACAACGATATCCGCAGTCTTTTCAATATCCTTGGATGCTGTCTCTGCCTCCTGCGGCACAAGAGCCTCAGGATCTGCCCCGGCCTGACGAAGTGCATCCGATACAGCTGTCAGGAATCCCTTGGAACTCACTGTTGCATTGGTGACTGTATCAATATTCGGAGACTGGACCGCAAGAACTTTCTCTGCCAGAGCAGGAACTGCCATGCCGCCGACTGTCGGTGTCTCACCGTCGATCGTATATTCGATATTCTCAATTTTGTTATCCGAAACCGTCACCTTGACCTTGATCGGATTGCTGGCGCCTGTATACCCCGGACTTTCCGCTTCATACGTACCTGCCGCAAAGAGTGCGCCTTCCGCAGGTTTGGCGATCTTCGGTTTCGTCATCTGTCCAAAGACAAGACAAAATACAAGTGATACTGCAAGAGTACAGATCACTGCAAGCAGAGATTGTCTGCTTTCTTTCATAATTCTTTCCCTCCTGTTAATATATCCATACTATCATAGACACAGGCATACGCTAATATATTTCTGCTCATTTTTGTGTGTGATATTTGCAGGCAATCTGTAAAAAAATATAATAATGGTAACAGGAGTAATATCTATGACACAGGCTAAAGCAAATCGCATTCAGATGGATAAATCAGCATTCTCTTTGATCGATCATACGGAAGTATACTGGCTTGGCGGCGGCGGAGCCATGATCAACAGCCGCGGTACGGTGATCCTGATCGATCCCCTGCTCAAAGGCTTTGACATGAAGATCCTGACCGAAGCCCCGATCACTACTGAGGATGTTCCGCACGCAGACAGTATCATCATTACGCATTGTGACAATGATCACTTCAGCAAACCTACACTTCTGGATCTGAAGGACAGAACTGCATCCATACATACAACGGAATATGTTGCAGGTCTATGCGAAGAGATCGGCATACCGGCATACGGTCACGAGATCGGTGATACATTCAGTGTCGGTGATATCAGGATCACGCTTACCCCTGCCGATCATGCCTGGCAGAATGATTCACCAAAGCACAGTGCAGTAAGACATTATGAGATGAAGGACTTCTGCGGTTTCCGCCTGGAAACACCGGACGGTGTGATCTGGATGCCCGGTGACTCAAGACTGATGGAAGAACAGCTTCATCAGCCGGAGATGGATCTGATCCTGATGGATATCTCCGATTCACGCTGGCATATCGGCATTCCCGGGGTACTGAAGATGGCAGAAGCATACCCGCATACTCCTCTGCTTCCGATCCACTGGGGCTGTGTAGATGCCCCTGACTGGAAGGAATTCAACGGTGATCCGGAAGTGATCAGAGCGCAGATACTTCATCCTGAGCGCTTCCATGTAAAGGCTGTCGGAGAACCCTACGTACTGAAAAAGCAGTAAAAAAACAGGAACTCAATACTATGAGTTCCTTTTCATATGCTTGTTACTGACGGTTTCTCTGCTTATCCAGATAATACTCGAGTATCCTGACAGCTGCCTGCTGATCGATCACCTTTTTGCGTTTCTTTCGGGAGACATTGGCCTGGATCAGAAATTCTTCGGAATCTCTGGTCGTATACCGTTCATCCTGCAGAACGACCTTGATTCCTGACTCTTTTTCAATGATCTCTCCGATCTCTCTGGAGAGCTGAGCTCTCGGGCCTTCATCATCATTCTCAAGCAGCGGATACCCCATCACGATCAGATCAGGCTTCTCTGCCGCAAGATATTCCAGAATACGGTCGATCGCCTCGTCATAATTCTCAGGCTGAAAACGTATCGTTTTGACCGGCTGTGCAAGAAATCCGGTATCTGATTTTGCAATTCCGCAGGTTACACTGCCAAGGTCAAGACTGATATATTTCATTGTTTTCCTTTCGTTTACAGTAATTTATCCTTCAGATAATCCAGGATGATCTTCTGTACATCTGTCTGGAAGAATTCATCGGAGCCATGATCTGCTCCATCCAGTACATAATACGTAACATCTCTGCCGTTATCTTTCAAGGCCTGATAGTACATCTCACTCTGTTCAATGTTTACGACATGATCATCATTGCCATGCAGGATCAATACAGGACACGTACGGTCATTGATACCGTTGATGCCTCCTGCACGCTTAGCAGCAGCCGGGACATTGACCGGAAGATCGCCAAGCAGTTCGCTTTCGGGGAAATGCCAGGGATCTCTGGTTCTGGTGCGCTGTCCGTTTTTCAGGGCATTGATATTGAATCTGTAGACAGCTTCAATATCCGCAATACCGTACATATCGACAGCACATTTCACGTGACTGCTGACGGTATTATACATCTCCGTATCAAACTGCCCGTCGTTATTCGCAGCCAGGATCGTCAGATGTCCGCCGGCCGAAGAACCCATGATACCAATGCGTTCGGGATCGATATGATACTTCTCTGCATTTGTACGCAGGTATCTGACAGCTGTCAGCACATCTTCGATCTGCGCCGGGAAAACAGCCTCACCGAGGATCCTGTATTCAACAGCCGCAATGATGATCCCTGCTTCGGCAAGATAAGTCAGCTCCGGCAGCATTTCCGCTGCTCTCTCCCGTCCGCCGCGCCAGGCACCGCCGCATACCCAGACCATGCAGGGCTGTGCTTCCGCATCCGCATTCCTTCTTCCGACAGTCGTCAGTAAGGATATGTGCAGATCCCGCAGTTCCCCCGCCTTCGTATATTTACGGTCATAGATGATACCCTGATTCAGATAAACATGTTTATGGATCTTCTCCGGTTTGATCGTCGTTTTCATATTTCCCTCCAATATGTCTTCAGTATAAAGCATCCTGCAGACCTGTATGATCTGCAGGATTTATCATCAATAAAGAAGCTGTTAACTGCCTTCTTTCCTTGTTTCTTTTTCCTGTTCCTCTTTCTCAAAATCTGCCATCGTCTTCCTGCCGGTCATATCAAACTGAGATATCGTTACATTCGGGAACGGAACATTAATATCGTTTCTGTAGAAGATCTTCAGCACTTCTGCGTTCAGATACCGGCTGACACCGCGGATATCCTTTTCAAAGCATTTGCAGATGATCAGCACATCGACCCCGCTCTCGCCAAGCTTTGAAACACCAAGATATGTAGGACCGTCAAGAATCTTATCATTATGTTCCCTGAGCAGCGGCAGTTCACGGTTGAGCACAGCTTCGACATAGTCGATATCCTGTCCGTATTCAATACTGATCGTCGTTGATGCGACAGAAGCTTCCTTGGTCATGTTCAGGACACCGGAGATCTCACTGTTATTGTAGATCTTGATATTGCCGTCAGGACTCTGGATCTTGGTCGTACGCAGACCGATATCCATGACCGTACCGCGGTAACCGCCGATCGTCACGATATCACCGACTCTGAATTCACCTTCAAAGACGATGAAGATACCGGCAATGATATCCTTGATCAGACTCTGGGCGCCAAGACCGATGACAAGTGACAGCACACCGGCACTGGCAAGCAGGTTATGCGCATCCATGCCGATAAGATACAGACAGTAGAAGAAAGCACCGAGCGTACCGCCGTATTTAACGACCGAGAGAAGCAGATGGGCAATCGTTTCACCTCTGGCACCAAGCAATGTTGTAATAAGACGCACAACGAGCCTGAATATCGTTACGGCAACACTGGTCATGATCAGTACCAGAGCACAGGCACTGAAGGCAAAGATGTTCATGCCGCGGTCCCATTCACCGCGCAGAATATACTGAATGATGGAACCTTCCTCAAAGAAGCGGTCAACACCGATCACGGCGATGATCACGTAGAACAGCATGATGGCACCGACGATGCTCATCAGCAACAGAAGCTTCTGTTCGGGACTGCGTTCACCCCAGGGAAGCCGGCGGTTGTCCCAGCGGGCAGCTGCCTTGACCGTAGATGTATTTTTACCCGATGGCAGCAGTATATTGAAGATAGCTGAATCCAGAGAATTAGTGGCATCTGATTCACTCATCGTTGCATACAGATATTCTTCTTCATCTGTTGTCAGAGTAACTGTCAGAATCAGGATCAGGATCAGGATCAGACTGGTCAGTGCCGTGATCGAAGCAATCGGCAGACGGGCTCTGTACATCTGGTCTTCGGGAATTGCCGTACCGATGTAATAGCCTTCAAGGTAACGGAAGTACTGGAAGTAGTCTACTCCGTTCACTTTGGTAAAGCCATAGTAATCTCCGGTACCGAATGCTTTTGCGGAGACGCCAATATCGGCAGCTGCTCTGCCGATGCTGGACTCTACCGGTGAATACAGACATATATGGTCTTCGGTAGTATCAAACATGACGATGAAGCCGCCGCTTAACATATCGGAAGAAAGAATACTGCCGGCATCCGTAGAAGCCATCAGCCTGTCGGTAATATCTTTCTTGAGACCGATCTGTACCATCGAACGGTGCTTATGGATCGGTGATGTATATAAGCTTTCGGTATCCGGAAGATAGTTCTCATAGACGTAGTGCGGTACATACAGGGTATTGCCGTCAGCATCCAGCGTTGTATAGTAATCCAGCATGACACCGATGTACTGGCTGTCCTGCCCCATCTCATCCAGCATGGCTTCCTGAATGTAGGAATCTATCTTTCCGTCAATGACTTCCAGGAACGGATAGGACTGGTTTTCAGGATCATGACTGATCGTAAAGAACCAGTTCGGCGTATTTGTGGCAATCGTTCTGCCGTCTTCATTGTAGACATATACAGAGTCCAGATCGTTGGAGTCACAAAGTGCCTGCAGGATCGCACTGGAAGAAACCGAACGCAGTGGATTATCCTCATCATCCAGGATATATCTCTTCGTTCCGTCTTCGCCGTAATACGTATAGACACGTTCTGTTTCTGTATTCAGAACATCAGGAGCTACATTGACAAGATAGGAGATCAGTTTTGCCTTAGACAGGAACCGGTCGTTGAAATACGTGCGGATGATCTCTCTGTTTTTGGTGCTTTCCTGGTATCTGTTTGTTACTTCATCAAGAGCAGTTACGGAATCATCAATACTCTGGGATATCTCCAGCAGTGTCTGGGTATAGAAAGAAATCGAAAAGATCAGGAAGACACCGCATAACATCAGCGGGAATACCCTCCTGAAGATCGATTTATCAAAGATGATATTATCTCCGTTTTTGCGGTGGATAATAAATTTATCGGTATCTACAGCTCTGCGGATAAAGTCATTGCGTACGATGACACCAAAGGCAAGACACAGCAGCATAATCAGTACAAAGCCGGTGATCGACCAGAACAGTACATATTTATCATTGGCATAAATCACTACAGTATCGGCAACCGCGCAGATGACCGTACGCAGACCGTAAGTTCTGGATACACAGTAATACCGTACACCGTTGATCACCTGCAGACCGCTGTATCCGTCTTCCAGGGCTTCCGGACTGAGACCGGCATCGATGGCACTTGTTCCCTTCAGATCAATACCCCCCGCATTGTAATACAGGAAAGAATTATCTGAACGGTCAACTGCAAACATGAACCCTTCATTGCCGATCGCGGATTTGCTGAGTACGACAGACAGATCATTCAGTGAAGATATCTGCAGTTCCAGCAAAGAAGCATCGGCCCCAAGCACCAGGTAAATGTTCATCCCTTCGTAGTCTCTTTTTACAGAGTAGAAGTAGTAAACACCGTACTGGTTCCTGACAAGAACAGGCTTGATACTGCCGGCGGAGTCCTTTGTCCCCTGCTGCAGCTGACGGATATCATCCCGGCTCACCAGTCCGTACTCGACCGGATCAATATTAAAGAATTCAGCGGTCGGCGAAAGGATGACTCTTCCCTGATCATCCAGGATAAACAGATAATCTACACCGGAACGGCTGACGATGTCCGCAAAGACGTCAGATCTTCCCTGCACATCGGTATCTTTGAGGAATTCAAACATACCGCCGCTGATCAGAGCATTCAGATCATCCAGCATATCCTGATTGCTGTCATGGAAGATCAGTTCCAGGTCTTTGGCATCTTCGGTATTATTTTTCAGGGTCTCGATAGCTTCCGAAAGAGCCTTGCTACTGTTCTCCTGCTGTCTGTAGAGAGAAGCGTAATGCTGCATGCTTCTCAGAAAACCGGCAATTAGAACAGCACCAAGAAAAACAAGAAAAGCATTGATAATAACTTTTGCGAAAAAGTATGCATTTGCTTTTCTGCGGATCTTTTCGTGCTGTTCTTTTTCTTTTACGGTCATATACTTGTTTACTATGAAAACAGGCTTCTGTCCTCACTAAAATATATTAACAAAAAACCAGTGGTACATACATAATTCTTCTTATTCATTTGAATTGAATAATGCGGATTTACCTTTATAAACTTATAATAGTGCTAGCGGTGATTTATCACGATAAAGGTAAAAATATGGATCTGATACTGATTTATCAAACTGTAACATGGTTTCTGACAGCTGCAGGCATATGGAAGATCCTCGTCAAATGCGGCGAAAAAGGCTGGTGGGCACTTCTTCCGGGTGTACGTTATTACAAGCTGTCCGAAGTTGCCGGCAGAGAACGGGACGGCCGCAATGTGCTGCGTTTTGAAGTGCCTACTTACCTTCTGAATGCTGTATATGATCTTGCCCCGCTGAGTGAAGACATCAAATACTTCCTCACTTTGATCATGCTGGTATTCGGACTGATCATGATCATTTATAAGATGCGTGTCATCATTGGTCTTGCCAAAACATTTGCTGTCAGCAATGCCTGGGTATTGCTCTGGGGACTGCTGCCGTGGCTGGCTGCCCTGATCTGGGGCTTCAGTCCCAGGTTTGTGCCGGTGAATCTCGGCCGGACTGCTGATGATGAACTGCTGGCTGGTACTGCCCCTGCTGACATTCTCTTCTATGATGAGGACGATGACGATGAAGATGACGGGCTTGTTGTTCATCTGAGACAGCGGACAGTCAGAGATTTCCTGAAAAAGAGATATCTGCTCAAGGATATCAATCTGAAGATCCCCAACGGATCTCTCGTGCTTCTGCTGGGCGGTTCCGGTTCCGGCAAGACAACGCTGGTGAATGCCATCATCGGCTACGAAAAGGCAGATGCCCGCGTCAAACTGAACGGTGAAGATATCTATGAGAATTATAACCAGATGAAATACCGTATCGGTTTTGTTCCTCAGCAGGATCTGCTGCGCCAGAATGACACGGTAGTCAATACGCTGAAAGATGCCGCAAAGCTTCGCCTGCCGACGACAATGAGCAGTTCCGAATCTCATGCCAGGATCACGGATGTGATCGAAATGCTGGGACTTTCCGGCGGTAAGAGCGGACTTGTCTCAAAGAAATCCGGCGGTCAGAAAAAACGTATCTCGATCGGCATGGAGCTGATCAGTGATCCCGAACTCTTTGTTCTTGATGAACCGGATTCCGGACTTGACGGAGTCATTGCCAGAGAATTATTCGAAAAACTGCGTCAGGTAGCTGATACCGGCAAGATCGTCATTACAATTACACATACACCTGACCGTGTAGCCGATCTCTTCGATAAAGTAATCGTTCTGGCCAGAGATTCCGGCCGTGTAGGCAGACTGGCCTTCTACGGCACCCCTGATGACGCCAGAGCCTTCTTCAACAAGCCGACCATGGAACAGATCGTCATGTGTGTAAACCGAAAAGATGAAGGCGGTGAAGGAAGAGCCGATGAGTTTATCCAGAAATATGCAGCTCTGAGAGCAGAAAGAGAGGCAGAAGAAAATGTCTGAAACTATGCGCTACCGCGGAAGGATCAGCCAGACAGGTATATGCCTTGGTAAACTGCTGCGTATGTTTGTCTATCAGAATGACTGGAAAGTACTGCCGATGTCCGCGTTGATCGCCGGTCTTGTTACCTTCGCTGTCGGTAATAATATCTATGTTACGCAGGAAGGCACTCTCAGCGGCTGTTTCGCCCTTGTCTGTGTATGTATCTGGAACGGGTTTTTCAACTCGATCCAGTCGGTATGCAGAGAAAGACCGATCATCAAGCGTGAACACCGTTCGGGACTTCACATCAGTTCCTATATCGCAGCCCATATGATCTATCAGATGCTGCTGTGTGCAATGCAGACGATCATTCTGATCACGATCTCCAGTTTTGCCGGTATCAGTTTCCCCAAAGACAGCCTGATCACCGGAAACTTCTATATCGATCTGGGCATCTCCCTGTTCCTTGTCACCTATGCAGCAGATATGATCTCACTTGCGATATCCTGTCTTGTAAAGAATACAACAACAGCAATGACGGTAATGCCGTTCATGGCGATCTTCCAGCTGGTATTCTCGGGAGGACTTGTCTATCTTGAAGGCCCTGCCAAAAAGCTGACAGGTTTTACGATCACCCGCTGGGGACTGGAAAGCCTGTGTGCATTAGGCAACTACAATTCCCTGCCGATGGTCACATTATGGAATACGATCTGGAAATTCAGATCCATGGAGATCGACGGTGTCAAGCCGATAGAACAGATTACTGATAAGAT
>CADBMY010000266.1 GCA_902795905.1 uncultured Erysipelotrichaceae bacterium | reverse complement strand
CGGTGTAATAAAGATTTACTGCTATACTCATTTTGTCTCTCCCTTCAGCAACAGATTTGTGATCTTTCCTATTAAGTGCAGAACCTGCGGATTTACGGTCACCCGGCGTACAAACAAGGCATGATTCTCCGGCTTTCTGATCCGCACAAGCACACTGTTCTCACTTCCGGATATTGTATAGGATTCCTCCTCTTCTCCGGACTTCTTTTCCGCAAGGCATCCGCTTTTCGTCAGTTCCGCAATATACGGTGCTGTCAGATCCGTAACCATCTTGTTTACCTGCTTTGTGCCGCCGGTAAAACTCAGGGTCGTATGATTTGCACTGTCATATCTGGTCACCCGGAAGACGTTGTTTCCGCTGCCAAACTCAGCACCGTTCTTCAGCGGTCTTTCCTCGAAGCCCTTTTCTTTCAGATACGAACAAAGCAGATAGAACACTTCATCACGTTCAAGCCGCATACCTCCGAAATTCTCGGTGTCAGCTGCTGTTTGCCTGAACAGTGCCTGTTTCAGACTGTCGGCATCGCTGTCAAAGACATCCAGTACGTAGTGCAGGATCTCCTTCTCCGTCTCCTTTGTACGGCTGTTCATAAACGCTTCAAAGCTTTCGTTTTTCCTGTCTTCCTCAAAGCGTTCGGATGCCGGCGCATTCCGCAGTGCCAATACGGTATCCCTGAACAGTTCTTCGGCACGCATTTGCAGAAGCAGCAGAACGAATGTCCGCAGACCGTGTGTTTCTCCGGGGTGGATGCACTTCTGCATCTGGTAGGCATTGACAGCTCTTTTGATTTCCCGGGGATTGCCGCCGGTGAAGATCTCTGCCGCTTCCATGGCTTCTTCCTTACCGAGGTCTTCCGCCCCGCATTCCCTGAGCAGTTCCTCAATGTACCTGCCGATCCGGTATTTGGATACCGGCATGTAGAACGGGATCTGTACGATCTTCTCAAAGAACTTACGGGCATACTCCGGTCCCAGGCTCTTGCCGTATTTGGCTTCCACACCGCGTTCCACCAGATGATTATCCATTGCCAGCACAAAGACACAGTTTTCGATATCAATGAAATTCTTCATGTCTTCCAGCAGATTGACAGCCGTATCCGGTTTCAGACGGTCAAGATCATCTACGAGAATGACGATACGTCCGACGGGAACATCCTCTGTCTCCTTCAGCCCGATCTTCCCATCGGTCAATGTGAAGGTCTTCCTGCCGATCAGCACATCGATCTTATCCTGCAGACCATCCCGTATCTTCAGCGCTTCCGTCGCATACTCGTAGAGATTTCTGTCTTTCTGCATTACTGTCGAGTCTGTGCCGTCCTTATCCAGAAGATCAGTCACCATCACACCTGCCCCGCCGATCAGACTGTCCCATCCGCCTGATCCCGAGCTCTGCATCACCTTGAATACCTTCTTTGCTCTGGCAAGTCCGGCTGCTTTCTTTTCATCCGAACGGAAACAGATCCTGTATGTAGTTTTATATGTCTCCGGGTCACGCTCCTCATATAACCGGTCTATCTCTGCCTCCAGGTGCATCAGCATCGGCAGAAACAGCCAGTCATCGGTCAGCCGTGAATACTGCCAGGTATTAAAGTTAATACATATTGCCCAGTTATTCTCTTCGAGTTTATTTCTGACCATGCTCATGAAACTGGATTTACCGCTTCCCCAGTCTCCCTGTACAGCGATGGACATCGGTGTACGGCAGCTGCGTATAAACTCTGCGCACCCGTCAATATATGCCTGAATATCAAGCAGATCCTGTTCCGCCTCACGGTCGGGAACACCAACTCTGTCAGCACTCATACCTCGTATTACCTTTCTGCAGATACTGTAATTATACGTAAATGAATATCTATCTGTATTATACCGCAGAGATAAAAAAAGATACCAATCCATGCAGGGTATGCGGCAATGGGAGATAAAGAAAAAGTGAGACTCTCATCTCACTTTTCCCATCATGATTCGTACTGTCCTATTTACCGAAGTATCTGTCCAAGAGACCCTTGAATGCCTTACCGTGTCTGGCTTCATCTCTTGCCATCTCATGTACTGTGTCATGG
>CADBMY010000265.1 GCA_902795905.1 uncultured Erysipelotrichaceae bacterium | reverse complement strand
CGGTGTAATAAAGATTTACTGCTATACTCATTTTGTCTCTCCCTTCAGCAACAGATTTGTGATCTTTCCTATTAAGTGCAGAACCTGTGGATTTGCCGTTACCTTACGCACAAATAACGCATGATTATCCTCTTTCCTGATCCGTACAAGCACACTGCTGTCACTGCCGGCGATCGCAAATGTCTCACCTTCTGTTTCTTCTTTCTTACGGATCAGATACCCGCTGTTCTCCAGTTCCTCAAGCAGTGCTTCCGTCCGTCTCTCCGTTTTCTCATTGACTTCCTGATCACCGCCGGTAAATGTCAGTGTCGTATGATTCGCCGCATCATAACGGGTCACCCGGAAAGTCAGTCCTCCTCCGGTAAACTCATTCCCGTTCTTCACAGGCTTTTTTACCATGCCCTTTTCCTCGAAATATGTATTGAGCAGATAATAGACCTCATCCCGTTCAATGCGCATCTCCGCAAAGCTTTCGGCTGCCGTTGATTCCCTGAGCAGAGCCTCCTTCAGCAGATCCGCATCCCCGTACTTTTCCTTCACATAGCTCAGCAGCATTCTCTCTGCTTCGTTCTGCCGGCTCTTCAGGAATGCATCAAAGCTTTCATTTACGCGGTCCTCCTCAAAGCGCTCGGATGCCGGTGCCTTTCCCAGTGCCTTGACGACATCTCTGTACAGCTCTTCCTCGCGCATCTGCAGAAGCAGCAGGACAAATGTACGCAGACCATGCGTCTCTTCCGGATGGATATAGGTATACATCTGGTAGGCATTGACTGCTCTTTTGATCTCCCGGGGATTGCCGGAGGTAAAGAGTGCTGCTGCTTCGGCCGCTTCATCTCTCTTCAGGTCTGTCAGCATGCATTCTTCGATCAGTTCACCGATATACTTCTCGATCCTGTACTTGGCAACAGGCATGTAGAACGGGATCTGTACGATCTTCTCAAAGAATTTACGGGCATACTCGGGACCGAGACTGCTTCCGTACTTGGCTTCAACACCGCGCTCCACCAGATGATGATCCATGGCCAGCACGAAGACACACTCTTCAAAGTCGATGAAGTTCTTCATGTCCTCAAGAAGATTGACAGCCGTATCCGGTTTCAGACGGTCCAGATCATCCACGAAGACGACAAGACGCCCGGTCTTATCGGTCCCGGCATCCTTCAGTTCGATGCTGGAATGCTTTGAAGAGGCTTCCTTGTCTGTGCCCTCCTTCTTTGATTCCTTGCGCACAAGGACCTTTTTCCCGGTCAGAACGTCGATCTTGTTCTGCATTTCCTCTCTCGTTTTCAGTGCTTCCTCCGCCCGCTCATAGAGATTCTTCTCTTCCCGGATCACTTCTTCACCGGTTTCCGGATCGATTATACGTGTCAGCACTACGCCTGCGCCGCTGATCATGCTTGCCACACCATCCGGAGCGGCATCATGAAACCCTTTGATCAGATTGCGGACCTTGTCAAAGCGCAGGAATTTCTTCTCATCCGTCTTGAAGAAGAGCCTGTAATTGCTCTGTGCCCGTTTATTCTTCTCGTGTTTTTCACTGTATATCCGGTCGATCTCTGTCTCCAGATGCATCAGCATCGGCAGGAAAAGCCATTCATCGCTCAGCCGTGAATACTGCCATGTATTAAAGCTTATACATATGTTGTCTGCAGATTCCTCCAGTTTTTTCCTGACCATCTGCATGAAACTTGACTTACCGGATCCCCAGTCACCCTGCACAGCGATCGACATCGGTGTACGGCAGTTACTGATAAACTCTGCACATCCGTTAACATATGCCAGAATATCAAGATAGTCCTGTTCCGCTTCACGGTCAGGCACCCCAACTCTGAATACACTCATTGATTGGCTCCTTCCTGCAGATACTGCTTTATTATGCTCAACACACAATGCTTTACAGCAGTATTATACTGCGGATACAGGAAAAGAGATTCCGTCTGTTCGCGGAATCTCTGCTTTTACGCTGATAGGATATATGCAGGTGAACCCTGCGCAGGATCACCATAACGGCGGCGATCGTTTATCGATACTATAGGGAGAACAACCGTCATCGGTGATCCTTCCCATGTATATTATAAAAAGAGTGAGAGCTGTCTCACCCTTTCGTATGTCTGACTTATTTACCGAAGTATCTGTCCAAGAGACCCTTGAATGCCTTACCGTGTCTGGCTTCATCTCTTGCCATCTCATGTACTGTGTCATGG
>CADBMY010000264.1 GCA_902795905.1 uncultured Erysipelotrichaceae bacterium | reverse complement strand
CTGCCGCCGGGTGTGACGCAGTTGACTTCCAGTGTGCAGAGATCGGGATAGGTGTCTCTGAAAAACTGCAGATCACTCTGCAGTTCATCATATTTTACATAGTGGTCGTAGGTAAATGTTGTCTTCATATAACCTCCTACAGTACCTGTGACAGGAATTCCTGTGTTCTCGGATTCTTCGGGTGATCAAAGATCTCTTCCGGTGTGCCTTCTTCAGCGATGATACCATCATCGATAAACAGTACCCGGTCACTGATCTTCTTCGCAAAGCCCATCTCATGCGTGACGATCACACATGTCATACCGCTCTCCGCCAGATTCTGGATGACTTCCAGTACACCCTTGACCATTTCCGGGTCCAGAGCACTTGTGGGTTCGTCAAACAGCATGACATCCGGTTTCATCGCCATGGCTCTGACGATCGCCAGTCTCTGTTTCTGTCCGCCTGACAGTTTTCTCGGATATTCATTGGCCTTATCCTCAAGTCCTACTGTCTTCAGCAGTTCCATGGCTTCCTTCTCTGCCTGTTCCTTCGGGATCTTCTTCTCGAGGATCGGTGTGATCGTAATGTTATCCATAACGGTCAGGTGCGGGAAGACATTGAACAGCTGAAAGACCATACCGATCTTTTGTCTGTGCTGATCAAGGTCTGTACTCTTGGCATTCAGTTCTTCACCTTCGAAGTACACATGTCCGCCGTCCGGGATCTCCAGCATATTCAGGCAGCGCAGGAATGTCGACTTACCGCCGCCGGAGGGACCGATGATCGATACGACTTCACCCTTGTATATCTTTTCGTTGATGCCCTTCAGGACTTTTAATTCACCGAAGTTCTTACGGAGGTCGGTTACCTCAATGATCGGTTTTAACTCAGTCACTAATACTCAGCCTCTTTTCCATAACTCTTACCAGTGCGGAGAGTACCATCGTAACGATCAGGTAGATACCC
Source organism: uncultured Erysipelotrichaceae bacterium (assembly GCA_902795905.1). Lineage (GTDB taxonomy): Bacteria > Bacillota_I > Bacilli_A > Erysipelotrichales > Erysipelotrichaceae > Bulleidia. The sequence continues at coordinate 1,133 of CADBMY010000264.1, read as the reverse complement.
GCAATGATAAACAGGGGCTGCCAGACCAGGAACTTATTGGCCAGCAGTGTACGCGTATACATCAGTTCATACAGCATGAAGGTTCCGGCAAGAGATGTCTCCTTGATCATGGCGATATACTCGTTTGCCAGGGCCGGCAGGATATTCTTTACCGCCTGCGGCAGGATGATCCGCATCATCGTATTCTTAGCGCTCATGCCGAGACTTCTTGCGGCTTCTGTCTGTCCTTTATCCACAGCGTTGATACCGGAACGGAAGATCTCCGATACGTAGGCACTGGAGTTCAGGATCAGGGACAGGATAACACACTGTTCCTTGGACAGGAAGCTCAGGGCAGGGAATGCCATCGGGATGAAGAAATACGCGATATACATCTGTACAAGCAGAGGTGTACCTCTGAGTACATTGACATAGACCGAACCGATCGTGCTGACGATCTTGTTGCTGGACATATTCACAATTGCGACAAGGACACCCAGCAGACTGCCGAACAATACGGCGATAAATGCATACTTCAGGGTGCCGATCAGACCGTTCAGGAATAACGGCCAGTACTGCAGAAATACTTCAATAATTCCAGGTCCCATGTTTTCCTCTTATTCGACGTCGATCATGCCGGCTTCATCAAGAGCCTGTTTGTACATGATGTCATAAATAGCGTTGTCATTCACAAATGTCAGGATCTCGTTGATCGTATTGATCAGACTTTCTTCACCCTTCTTTGCGGCAACGACAGTTCCTTCGTAATCTCCGTACATGGAGAGATCAAATTCTACAGTTGATTTGGCGAGCAGACCGTTGGACTGATCCGCATACTGCAGAGCGACCGAGCAGGATGTTGCCAGCGCATCGACCTTGCCGGAGGTCAGATTCAGCACACCCTGGTCAAAGCCAGTGATCAGTTCCATATTTGCGCCTTCGGGGATCAGCTGATCTTCGACATACATCTGATGCAGGGAAGATGCCTGTGCAGCTACCGTCTTACCGGAGAAATCTGCGAATGTCTTGTAGTCTTCTACTTTATCTGCAGGAACCAGCAGACTGTGGCAGGATGCGCCGCTTGTGCTGGAGTGATAACCCTTTGATAACTGGAAGTTCTCATCACGGTCTTTCTTCCATCCGAAGCCGGCCAT